>WAQR01000136.1 GCA_015520145.1 Candidatus Hydrothermarchaeota archaeon | reverse complement strand
TCTGCATTTACGTTGGTGATAAACCCATTTGGCAAATACTGTCAGGGTACAAAATTAGCGGAAACTATGGTCAAAGTGGCGAACTTAAGTTCATAACCCTAATTTTACAGATAGGATTAAAAACGTTTCTGGATTTCGGGTTCGTCCTTAGAGAAGACCTGCTAAAGAGATATGGACCCAAACAGATTATTAAATGAAACATTGCCTCCAGTAGAAGCTGACGAAGAAATAAACGAGTGGCTCAGAGCACTGGACGGTTATCAGGCCTGATATTTATTATATCCTGATTTCTAATGAATCTTCATAAGTACACTTTTGCAGATAACACAGCAAACACACGAAATCCGAAACTTATAAATACAGACAGGTGGTACTGACAAACGATAAGACAATGCTTAAGCTACATACAGGAGCGGTTTTTTTGGACCCTGAGGATATATTGAACGAACATCTGGACATGGTAGATAATGAAATCCTGAATCTGATAGATAATGAGATTAAGAATGAAAACTTTGAATTTACAACACCCCTGTACGACATGATGAAATATCATATGGGGTGGCTGGACAAAGATCTTAAAGACGTAAACCAGTATAGGGGGAAACGGTTTAGACCCACGATGTGTCTTTTGACCTACAGTGCGATTAGCGGAGTTTATAAAAAGGCTATTCCCGGGGCTATTGCAGTCGAACTCATACACAATTTTTCACTAATCCACGACGATATCGAGGACATGGATGAAGAACGGCGGCACAAACCCACGGTCTGGAAACTCTGGGGGATTCCCCAGGCGATAAATGTAGGTGATGGCATGCACGTACTTGCAAATCTTGCAGTGCTCAAGCTTAGAGAGGCAAATGTCACAGACTCAAAGATTATCGATGTCCTGGAAATCCTAAACAACGTGATTATAAGGTTATGTGAAGGGCAGTACCTGGATATGTGTTTCGAGGATAAGATGGACATAACGATTGATATGTATGTTGAGATGATAAAAAGGAAGACCGCAGCACTTATTGGCGCATCGACAAAGATAGGTGCAACTCTTGCCACTGACGATGAAGAGGTTGTCGAGCATTTTAGAAATTTTGGAGAGAAGATTGGCGTTGCGTTCCAGATAGTCGATGATATAATAGGTATATGGGAAAAAACCGAGCAGACAGGGAAACCAAAGGCCAGTGATATCAGAAACAAAAAGAAGACTTTACCGATTTTATATGCATTTAAGAAAGCATCGAAATCAGAACGGGAGTTTTTGACAAGGACGTATGAAAGAGAAGGAAAGACCCTTGACGACGAGGAGATAAACACTGTCCTGGAGATCCTAAAAAGGGTGAGGGCAAAGGAGTATTCAAAAAAGATAGCCAGACAATATGAGGAAGATGCACTATCCGAATTATCAAGGACTGGGATTGAGAATGAGTCCATGGACAAACTCAAGGCCCTGGCAAAATTTCTTGTCAGGAGAAACTATTAAGCCGCCAGTTTGAACTGTAACTGTGATTACAATACGATACTACGATGCTGTGATGGGTTTAGGGGTTTTACTTATGAAAATCTTTTTTATCCTCTCAGGCGAACACAAAACCCTGCCAAAGTCCGAGGTCCTCGCAACCCTTGAAACAACCGGCACGAAGTTCAGGATTGTCGCATCATTTGACCAGGTCCTGGTCGTGGACACTTATCGCGAACCTGACACAGAAACCGAGACCGTCAGCGGCATCCGTAAAAGGCTGGCACTAAGCCATGAAATAGCGGAGTTTTACGGCTTTTGTGACAGGGAGAAGGAAAAGATTTTAAGTCTTGCAGAAACATCCTTTACTTCGCCTAAACGCGGTCTAAAAGGCACATTTTGCGTTCGTATAAAGAGGGTCAAAGAATATGGGAAGGATGGATATGTCCCGGCTTTTAGCCTCAAATGCACAGAACTTGAGAGAGATATAGGTCAGATTATTAAAAATAAAACCGGGGCAGAGGTGGATTTGAGCCTGCCGGAAGAGACCATAATCGGGGTCATAACAAACAAATTCGTCCTTGGAAAACGCATCTGTAAGATTGACCGTTCAAACTACGAGAAAAGGCGCCCTCAAAAAAGGCCGTATTTTCACCCTGGTACAATGCTGCCAAGGACATGCAGGTCTCTTGTCAATCTGACACGTATAAAACCCGGTGAAAAGCTCGCTGACCCGTTCTGCGGTACAGGCGGTTTTCTAATTGAGGCAGGGCTTGTCGGTGCAAAGGTCTATGGATTTGATATAGAGGAGGAGTTTATTGATGGATGCAGGAAGAATCTCGAGCACTACGGAATAAAGGACTCTGTCCTGAGGGTGGCAGACGCAAGATATCTTGATTACAATGAATACTTTGACGCAGTAATTGGTGACCTGCCATACGGGATTTCGTCCAGTACGAAGGGTTTAAGCCGTGAAAAACTTTATATGGACTCTCTCAAATCCTTCTACCGGATGCTGAAGCCCGGCAGGTATGCATGTATCATAGGCCCTGTAGAAATCGATACCGAAAAGATGGCAGAAGAGACAGGGTTCAAGATCACAGAGAAACATACTGAGAGGATTCACAGAAGTCTTACAAGGAAGATTGTTGTAATAAAGAAACATGAATGAGTCAGATAAAGCAGAGTGGGCAATTTAAGAAAATATGGACGATTGGAGATTCTTGACATGGTTTCTGCATGCAGGGGAAGGAACAAAGAAATGAACCCTTACACACCAGATATTGAAGGCGGACTTGGTAGAAGATTTTATATAATCTAAAGTTCAATTTAAGAACAACGACAAAAATTGGGGGGGTAGAAATAATTGAACAAATTAATGTCTGTTACTATTGCAATAGTTCTCTTGTCGATATTGCTGGGTTGTTTGGGAGGATCTGGAGAGCTTGAAACACAACCATTAGCACAAACACAAACAGTAACCGACGAAACCAAAACAATAAATGCAGATGAAAGTTGGACATACGGATTCGAGATCTCAGAAGGTGCCGAAATCGAAATCGAATTAAAGGTTCTCAGCGGCGGGGCAATAGACGCGTTTTTAATGGATAGCTCAAATTATGCCGGGTACAACTACATTTTAGGCGGTGGAACTGGAGAATTCGAGTATATTGTTGATGGTTCTTCGATTAGCACCAAGGCATTTAAGGGAAAGTTCGCGGTCCCCCCAGGAGCGTATTCTTTTGTCGTGGACAATACGGCGATACCTGATGGAGGGGCTACACCAACCGGTAGCGTTGACGTAAAGATAAAAGTCACTGCAAAATCCCCTGTAGAAGGGCAGAATGGGCAGGTTTCAACACAGCGTGCAGCGGTAAAAGAATCTGTATCGGAAACGACCATTCAAACGCCTGACCTTCAAATGTCAGGAGGAGAAACGATCCAGGATTTAGGGGATTTCAAGGTTGTATACGGTTCTGTAGGAGATCCAGTATATAAAAAATGGCAACAGTATTTTAAAGAGTCCAGAACGTTTGAAACAATGACAGATGAATTAAACGAGTTTTTGATTCTACCAGAAGATGTCACCATACTTTTAGATGAATGTGGAGAGAGAAATGCTTACTACGACCCACAAGACGTCCAAATAGTCATATGCTACGAGTTGATAGAATATCTTGATAACTCATTTTATGATGTGACAGAAACGGATGAAGAACTAATTAAAGCATCTGATGACACCACTTTGTTTATTTTCTATCACGAAATGGGGCACGCATTGGTTGACATATTGAATCTACCAATAACGGGTAAAGAAGAGGATGCGGTCGACCAACTGTCCACTTTAATATTAGCCGAGTCGGACGATCAAGGTGAAGGCGAAGTTGCTGCGCTGAATGGTGCCATTTGGTTCTTTTTGACAGGATCAGAGAATGAGATAACTGAATTGGCATTTGCTGATGAACATTCTCTTGATAAGCAGAGATTCTACAATATTGCATGCTGGGTTTATGGAAAAAATCCTGAGAGGAACTCTTATCTAGTTGAAGATGGCATTTTACCTGAAGATAGAGCCGTAAGATGCGGAAACGAATATGAACAAATATCTAACAGTTGGGCCGCTTTACTTTCACCATACGTTAAAGAGTAAGTCACATCCGAGATGTAAAGTAAGATTAGCAGTTCACTGGCACTAATGGACTAGATAAAAACGGGAAATTTCACTGTAATAGTAAAGCATAGGTAATATTGTGACCACAACTCATAAATACCCGATTTGCTATCTCCTTGAAT
>WAQR01000135.1 GCA_015520145.1 Candidatus Hydrothermarchaeota archaeon | reverse complement strand
CTGCTAGTGTCTTCCTTTATCTTTGATGTGTCCTCCCTGATCCTGCTGGTGTCTTCCTTTATCTTTGACGTGTCCTCTTTCACAGACTTGAGTATATCCAGCATACTGACTCCGATATTGGCAATCTTGAAGAGCTGGTGTGTTGAAAAAGAGTTTCTGAACGAGTCGGTCGTCCTGATGTCTCCCTCGTAGTCCACCACTTCTATATTCGATACTGATGCATTCTCGGGAGGAGTTGATTTTACGTACTCGATAAAGTCCAGTACCTTCTCTCTGTCACCGCCGGCAAGTGCGACCACTGCCTGTCTGCCTTTTATTTTCACGTTACGTGCATCGAAGTGAGGGATGAACCTGCTCTCAACCTCGTCCAGGAGAAAGAGCCGGTAGCCGACGTTATGGACTCTCTCGCCTGTGATAATGATTTTGACTTTGTGCATGGTAATTATCATTTTGCTGGCTGGTATTTATATCTTTTTGCGTTTGAATAGTAAAACCAGCATCGCAAGCAAAATGACAGAGGTCGGACCGCATAGTCCTTTTTTCTGTCCGGCAGGTGGTTCTGCTATTGGGGGGTTCTGTCACAGGCGGGGAGGTCGTCTCCTGCGGAGTCGGTGATGGCGCTGCTGCCGCCGGGGGGTCTCTGGAACGCTGATTTCTTCCTGTACATCTTCCGGGACAGTCCTCCCGAGGAGGATAATACCTCTTCTTTAACGATTTCTTCTTCTGGTTTTTAATATATTTGAAGAGATAGTTCGTGATGAGAACGGTGATACCTGCACACTGAAACTCCTTCACAGCGAGGGAAAAACCTACAGCAGACATTTTGCATACCTCAAACGAGGAGTTCTTTAAAAGAATGGAGATAGCTTGAGGATATCACTGTGAGAATGAAGCAGAGATGAGTTTCGTCTCAAAGCCGTTTGATACACAAGTTTTAAATATCGCTGATTATGGATACTTATGGATACGAATACTTAAGATGATACGATGATACGACGATACATGGGATAAGATGTGGCATGTTCTGCGAAGTTGAGGCGATTAAAGATGGGAGAAAGACGGTAGACCTCGTAGCCGAGGAACGGGAGCTTGATCTCATATTTAATGATAAGCAGGTCGCCCGTGTAAAGCTCTCCCCAGGATATGAGGAGGAGTTTGCCATTGGATACTGCCTTAGTGAGGGGTTAATCAGGGATATAAAACAGATCGAGGAGATATCTGTTGGTGAGAATACTGCGGAGGTTAAAGCTGATGCGAGTGTCGAACTCGTTTATGAGAATTATGTGTTAAGTGACTGCATAAGGGGCTGGAGGGCAAGAGCCGTGTGTGAGGATATAAGGGTCAATTCCAATTTTAAGGTTAAGTCAGGGGAGATATTACAAAATATGCTGGAGCTTCAAAAACGCTCAAAGGTATGGCGCAGGACAGGCGGTGTGCATTCAGTCGGTCTGGTTGGCAGGGGCAGGGATAGTTTCTTAAATGTCGAGGACATCAGCAGGCACATTGCTGTTGATAAGATTATTGGAATCGGGATAAAAAAAGGTGTGGATTTCTCCAGGAGCTATATCCTGACCAGCGGACGAATGCCGGGTGATATGGTGATAAAAGTGGCCAGAGTCAATATACCTGTAATCGCCTCAAGGACCGCACCACTTTCTTCTGGCGTTGAATGTGCCGTGGAGACTGATCTCACTCTTATAGGATTTGTGAGAGGGGGTGGGATGAGCATCTATACCAGAGCCGAGAGGGTAATATGGGAGGAGAATATGGAAGGGTAGTATGAGATAATAGATGATTACGGTTGCTATTCTGCAAATGGTACTCCTTTACAAAGCCGGGCTATCCTGCATAGTATGTCTGTCCTTGTTATTATCCCCTTCGAGTTCCCATCCTCGTCTGTAACTATAAGCCTGCTTATATCGTGTTTCTCTAGTTCCTCGATTGCCCTGGATAAAAGTGAGTTTTCGTTTATCACACAGATATCTCTGCTCATCACGTTTTCTACCTTCTCGTTCTCCCTATTTTCTGCAAGTGCCCGGGTTACGTCCATTGTTGAAATTATCCCTATCGGCTTATTGTCCTGAACTATGGGTGCACCTCTTATCATCTCTTTTACAAGGATTTTTGCTGCGTCTCTTACTGTTGTGTTGGGTGAGATGGTCTTGATATTCGTGGTGGCTATGTTTATTACCTTCTCTTTTGGAATGCTTGTCATCTCCAGGATCTCAATTAGCAGTACATTGTCCATGTCATCCCTCCCGAGGATCCTGCCGAGGATGATCAACCTGTTTATGGGGGTAGGGCCGATTTTTATTACATCTCCAACGTTTAGTGTCTTTATGTTCCCTATGACGTGAACTGTTGCCTTGCATTTCTTTGAGTCAGGGATGCTGATGAGTTCGATACTGGTTACATTTATACCTTCCATGATGTAACCGCTGGAGAATATTGGGACTGTGACTTCTTTTTCATGGCGGTCGAAACTTAGTGTTTTATACCCTTCGGTTGTTGGACGATATCCTCCTTTAGGCCCTGGTACACCTTCCACAAGCCCCAGGGAACGGAGAGACTGCATCTGATTCCTTATTGTTCCTGGATTTTTGGTTATAAGCCCTGCTATATCTTCGCCTTTAACCGCTTTTCCCATGGATTTGTTGTACAGGTCAATTAGTGCTAGGAGGACTTCTCGTTGGACAGATGTTAACTTCATGGTACCCCTGTATATTTATTTATTATATAACCACAATATAATCTAAATAATTATTTATGATATTTAAATCTTGGTGTGTTATTGATGGATTTTAAGAAAGTCCCGACAATTCTTTCAGCGGAAGAACTGACTGATATGGCCTTTAGAAGGGCATCTAAATTGAGTGTACCGCCTTCAAGGTTTAGGGTTAAACGGCTGGAGGAGAGGAAGGTAAAGGTCGTGACCCAGGCAGTGAGGGGGAATCTCAGCAAGGTTTTGAACAGGTTTCCAGACCTGGATAGGCTTACTCCTTTTTATTTTGAGCTCATTGATGCCCTTGTGGACATCCCGCGGCTTAAAAGGGCTTTGAAGGCTCTGCACTGGACAATTAATAAATTTACGCGGATGGAGAAGGAGTATACCTATAAGATTCGAATTTCGAGAAAGGAGGAGGATATCTACAGGTATCGAAAGGAGTTCTATGGCAGGGTTGCGTCAATTCTCAAGCAGGTGGATGGCCAGTTCGAGTATCTGGCTATGGCAAGGGAGAGATTAAAAAAGCTGCCGAATGTTGAGGATGTGTTTACGGTTGTTGTGTCAGGGGCTCCGAATGTTGGGAAGTCAACTTTTATCAGGGCGGTGACCACTGCAAGGCCAAGGGTGGAGAGCTATCCTTTTACGACTACGCAGATACTGCTCGGCTATCTTGAGGTGAGACATAAAAGATACCAGTTCGTTGATACACCTGGACTGCTGGATAGGGAGTTTAGGAATCGAAACCCTGTGGAGAGGCAGGCAGTCCTTGCATTGAAACATCTTGCGGATGTTGTGCTGTTTCTGTTTGACCTTTCTAGTACCTGCGGGTTTCCGGTGGATGAACAGATGAATATCTACAGGGAGATTCGGGAGAGCTTCGATGTCCCTGTGGTGCCTGTGGTTAATAAGGCTGATCTCCTTGAGGGGGATGAGATTGGAGGTTTTTTGAAGGATGCTGGTGGGAGGGTGTATGTCTGTTCTGCCAGGGAGCGGTGGGGGCTGGAGGAGCTGATCGGGGATATACTTGGCTGAGCATGATATGGGAAGGCCGGTTAGAAGTGGATTAAAAGTGGAAGGGTTTTTCACCGGCATGGTAGATACTTGAGGAGCTTGGGATAAGCTATCTCGCGCCTCTGAGGAAGGACTCCAGACTCCTGGATCTCAGGTGGATATGCTGGAGAAAATCCTCCACCTATCGCCGAAGTGTGGTGTGGTGGGCAAGAAGGCAAACCGAGCTGAGATTTCTATATCCAGGAGGCCCGTGTTTAGAGATACTGGAGATGCCCGTTAGGTTTATATATCATTATATCATAATATATCATAATAATGTATAATGTATGTATATGTATTAAATCGAAATATCGAGTATTAAAAGAGGTGATATGAAATGAAGATAGGAGTAATAATAAATACAAATGACCCGGAGGTATGCTGGAATGGCATGAGGTTCGCACTAACTGCCCTGGTGGAAGGTCACGAAGCCACGGTTTTCCTCATGGGTGCAGGTGTCGAGATAGAAGGCATCACAGATCCAAAATATAATGCAGCTAAAGTGGTTAAAGATTTCAAAGAAAACGGCGGGAAGTTCATGGTATGCGGGGTATGTCAGGATTCCAGAGGTCTCCAGAGCGGATTGTGCCCTGCAAACGTTATGAACGACGCAGTCAATCTCGTGGTAGAATCTGACAGAGTCGTGGTATTTGGTTAAATTTTTTAAATTCTGGTTTATTTTACCCTGAAGACTTCCAGATTATGTGGGGCACGTGTCTCCGACTTGAATATCTTGTATATGGAAGATGCAAGCTCCACACATTTGGATTCTTCTCCATGGCATGTAATCAGTCTTTCAGGTTTTGGGTTTAGACGTCTGATATAATTGATAATCTGGTTTCTGTCCGAATGCCCGCTGAAGCCCTCTACTGTATGGACGTGCATGTTCATGTTGTAGACCTTGGTCTTGCCGTTCTCGCTCATGGTTATCTCTTTCCAGCCTTTCTGGATGCGCCTCCCCATCGAGCCTTCTGACTGGTATCCTACAAAGATTATGCTGTTTCTCTCGTCCTCGGCAAAATTTTTCAGATATTCGATTGCAGGACCGCCTGATAGCATGCCTGACGTAGCAAGGACTATACATGGCTCGCCGTCGATGACTTCCTGACGCATGCCTGATCCGGTGACCCGGTTGAACGTTTCAGATAAAAATGGGTTATGTCCTTTGTGAAATATCTGGTCTCTCAGTTCTCTGTTAAGATATTCAGGATATGTCGTGTGAATGCCTGTCGCTTCCCAGATCATCCCATCGAGGAATGTCGGTGTTTCGACCAATGCCCCCTGCCTCATAAAATCTTCAATGGCAACCATGAGCTCCTGTGCCCTGCCAACCGCGAAAACTGGAACTAGGACTTTACCACCCCTGTTTATCGTGTCGTTAATAATCCTTACAATTTCCTGTTCGGCGGTCTTCCTGCTCGGCTGAATATCCTTTGTGCTCCCGTAGGTACTCTCGGTAATCAGGGTTTCAAGCCTTGGGAACCTGAAGTTGGCGGGCGCAAACAGCCTTGACCTTTCAAATTTCAGGTCACCTGTATATGCAAGGTTGTACAGGCCATCGCCTAAATGAAAGTGTGCTATCGAAGAACCCAGTATATGCCCGGCATTGTGTAGGGTCAGTCTGACATCAGGTGCTATGTCTGTGACTTCACCGTATTCCAGGGGGATAATGTACTGGATAAGTTTTTTGATAAATTTTCTTGGATACGGCAGGTTTTTACCTTCTCGTTCCACCACGTCAAGATAATCCCAGTGTAATAGAAACATCAAGTCCCTGGTCGGCGGGGTACAGTAGGTTGGACCTTCATATCCCATGTAGTACAGGTATGGCAGGAACCCACAGTGGTCAAGATGGGCATGTGTTATAACTACCGAGTCAAGTTCCTGGATGTTGAATTCTGGAATATTGAGATACGGGAATGCGTTTTCTTCTGATGCCGCGACGTTTATCCCACAGTCTACAAGTACCCTGCTTTCAGGGGTATGGAGGTACATTGACATCCTGCCGACCTCTCTAAACCCGCCCATAATACTGACACGTGTCCAGAACCCAGACCTCTGCATGGGTACTCTATGAATCCTCCTGCCGACCTTCCTTAATATCTCCTTTCGCTCGTCTGTTTTTTTGAGCAATATCTGCCTGACGCTCTTTACTATCTGTGACGTTATGGGCGGATATCGCCTCACCTTCGGTGTCCATCCCACGGCTAACTTGATTTCGCTTAGTGTTTTTCCGGATTTCCCGATTACCAGGCCCGGCTTTACGGCTTCTATAAGTGCCTCTCCAAAGGTCGGGTCAAAGGTGATGTCGGTAATCCCTGCATCTTCTGGAACTACCTCTTTTATTTTAACGATAGCATCATCTGGATTCATTAGTACAGACGCATCAGGTCTTACCACTATCCTTTTTCTGATTATCCTTGCCAGCTCTTTTACAATATCTCCATTGGCTGCTAGAACTGATGGATTTTTCGAATAAAGGACTACTTCAGGCCCTTCAAAATCTACTTTGGTAATCATAGCAGTTGGAGGGACATTGTCCTTTACAGACTTCTTAATCTCTGTCAAACTGTCTTCTACAGGCATTTAGTTACCCCAAAAAAGTACAGGATTTATTTTGTGCTGGTAATTTCTTTCACTTCGTCTTCTGTCAATTTATAAAATCCTTCTTTTGTTATCTTTATTATGTCGATGCCGTTCCCAGTCATAGCATCACGTTCCAGAGCCGATTTAATGGCTCTCACACCTACCTTAACGCACTCATCAATAGTCAAATCTTCTCTATATGAATCTTCCAGAACCCCGTATGCCACAGGAGAACCTGAGCCTGTTGCAATAATCTTGTCTTCGATTGAGCTGCCAAGCGGGTCGAGTGAGAAGAGTCTTGAACCGCTTTTGTCAATTCCCCCTACAATGAGCTGGACTATCAGGGGGTAATACCTTGCGGAAAACAGTATATTTGCCAGCAAGGTAGCTGCTGCTTCAACGCTTATCTCTTCGCCTTTTCTCATCCTGTAAAGTTTTGCTTCTGCCTGCATCCACCGTATCAATGCCTGGGCATCTGCGACAGCTCCTGCTACGGTTGCTCCGATGTGTTTGTCTATCATGAAACTCTTTTGTACAACCTTGTGGGCTATCAGAGTCCCCATAGTAGCTCTTTTATCTGAGACTAGAACCACGCCGTTCTTGCAGGCAAGTCCTATTGTAGTCGTTCCCTTCATATATTCTTTTGCTTTTTCAATAGCTTCCATTAATAGTCCTCCAAAATAGAAAAAGGAGTAAAATCAGACTTAGGTTAAAGAAATTTTAGAGGGTACTCCATATATAAAGTTTTCCCTTGTTTCCAGTATCTTCCAGATGGTTCTAGGTTCGTCTAAAAACCAAGTTAAGCGTCATGATAGGGATTCTTGGTTTTTAGTCTCACCCCAAAGTCAGACATATTTTGGAATGTCTCATAGGTTCGGGTAGGGGAAGATAGTGGGGATTACTAAATTCCATTCGGGAGAGACTGTTAGGATACTGTATGATTGGTTAGACTTATATATTCAGAAAGTCAGGTATAAAGACATAATAAAAAAGATAGGTAAAAAGAGGTGACCTGATGGAAGAAGAGCTGGTCTCTATCAAGATCCCAAAAGATCTGTTCGATAAGATTGAGGGACGGATAGATGGAGTAGAGTTTAAATCTGTCTCAGAATACGTGATATTCGTCCTGGAAGAAGTTGTTTCTGATGACGAAGAAGAAGGAGAGGAGGAAGACGTTTACAGTGAGGAGGATGAAGAAAAGATTAGGGAAAGACTTAAAGGTCTTGGCTACCTGTAAATGCATAAATGCAATCACTGTGCAATAAATGAGGTACCGATAATGAAGACCTACTTGACACTCGTAGTGACACCAGTGACACTTGCACTCCTCCTATTATCAGGAGGATGTCTAAAGGACAGTTCAGAGCAGAGTGTCATAACTCCGCCACCGGTTCAGTCACCCGTACTGACACTTTCAAATATAACCGTCACAATAGGGGCAACTACAGCAAACGTCACATGGACGACGAATATGGAGTCTGACAGTATTGTGAGATACGGCACCATCTCCGGCAAATATACCATGTCTGAAGGCAGCAGGGATTATGTCATCAATCATGACGTGACACTCGTCAATCTGCTCCCTGGAACCACTTATTATATAAAAGTCGGCAGCGTCAATCCCGATGGTGTCGCCTCGCAGAGCAGGGAGTTCAACTTCACGACCATCCCCCTGCCCCCGCCTGTGATCTCAGACGTATCTGCATCTGCAACCTCCACAACAGCATCAATCACGTGGACCACAGATATATCGTCTAACAGTATTGTGAGGTATGGAACTGCACCCGGCACATATAATATGTCCAGCGAAGACAGGGATTATGTCACACGCCACAGCGTAACCCTTGCTAACCTGCTGCCGGGGAGCACCTATTTCTATAAGGTCGGCAGCACTGACCCAAACGGCGTCTTCAACGAGAGCGGTGAATTCAAATTTACTGCAAAGCCTGCAAAATTAATGGAAAAAATAGTAACTGACAGCCTGGAGATCAGACTTAAAGACTTTGGAGACTACTCTGTGGAACGGGGCGAAGAGATAGATTATTATTCCAGGGCAGAGATTGAGATCAAAAATACAGGCGGGACAAAGATCCCGCTTATAATACCCTCAACAGCAATAGTGGATAACCTGGGATACCAGTCTGACAGGGTCTCGATTGGAGTACTGGACGAGTTCAGGCAGACAGAGATATTCCCCGGCGGAAAGATCACCCGCGCATTATATTATGAAAAGATAAAAGGGTCTTCAGGGACACTGTATATCACCATAAACTCAAAGCCCTATCAGTTCCATGTTACATGAGAGCGGGGGGACCTGTATGGATATCTCGGTAATAATCCCAACCCTTAACGAAGAAGGCACTATCAGAGAATGCCTTGAATCTATAAAGAATCAGAAGACCGACCTCGAATTCGAGACAATTGTGTGTGACGGCAGAAGTGAAGACCGTACAGCAGAGATTGCAAAAGAGTATGCAACAGTCATCGAGTCGGATATCAGGAGCGTCGGCATCCAGCGGAACAGGGGAGCTGCTGCTTCCACTGGAAAGTATCTCCTTTTCCTTGACGCAGATACCATCCTGCCTGGAAATTATCTTGAAAAGGTCAATGAAAAATGGACGTCATATCCCGCACTCCATGCGTTTAGCGCTTCATTTAGATTCATTGAATCAGGAAAGAAACTTGCAGTTTCCGAGAAGATTGTGAATTCCTATTTCCTGTTTCGAAGTAATCTTGGAGTTGCCACGCTCCCGGGATTCAATATCAATATCAAAAGGAGCATCTTTGATACCATTGGTGGATTTAAAGATGTACCGCTGGAAGACGTTGATTTAAGCATCTCCCTTTCAAGATACGGGCGGACAAGGTATTTTAGCGACTTTTATGTGTTTACTTCTGCAAGACGGCTTGAGGAGATGGGAATCCTCGGGACTGTGCGATACTATCTCGAGGTTGATCTTGTAAGGAAAAACTGGGAATACAAGAATTTTCTAAGGTACAATGATTATGTTGCATGCAGAAAGAGATATCAGACATTGCCGGAACTTACCGCCGGTTATAAATTAAACGGTGCCCTTCATGAATACATTATTAAAAAGGTAGAGGGGACATTTAAACCTGAAAATCTCAAAGCTAAAGTAAAAGAGCGCCTTGTTGAGGACATCACCAGAGTATCGAAATCTATTGCAGATATCGGTCTTAGGGCATCGGCTGAGAAGGCAGATGTTGACAGCGCGATTAAGATGATAAAAGAGAAGATAAACGCGCTGAAGATGAGGATCTAGAATATCCCCTATATCACCTGCTTTATATTAACCAGTTTTATATCCTTTGCCTTCACTGTCTTCCTGCCAGCATGCTGTGCAAGCTTCCCTGCCTCGGCAGAAATATCCCGGCCAATCCATTCCAGTACTTCCGCAAGCTCTGCTGCGGCATCATTTCCTACTCTCAATTCATCCTGACTGTTTGCTTTCCTTATAATCCTGTCACATGCTGCTATTGGTATTTCGCCCATAATTATCACCGTTAGTTAGATATTTTGAGGAGATATATAAAGTTTTCTAAAGAAGTATGATATTCTGCCTTTTAAATGGAGAATCCAATTTATTTAGGTGCAGCAGAAAAGGATTTAACCAATTTTGAAGTAGACACCAGATTTTTGTCCAAACCAAGTTTTTTATGGGATATGCCAAGCGCAAGACCTATGAGTTGAGTAAAATAGAGGACTGGCATATCTATTTTCTTATCGTATGCCTTTTCAATAGACGTTTGTTTGCCGTCAAGTCCCATATGGCACAGGGGGCATGCAGTTATCATGCAGTCTGCTCCCAGTTCCTTTGCCTTAGAAAAGAGCGCATCTGCCAGTTTAATCATCACGTCCTCATCTGCCAGTATAAGAGGCGCGCCGCAGCATTTTGTTTTCATTGGAAAGTCTACAGGTGTTGCCCCGACTGTCGATATTATCTTATCAAGAGAAGTTGGATTTTCCGCGCTATCAAAGCTGTTCTTTCTTGGTGGTCTGACCAGTACGCATCCGTAATACGGAACAACCCTAAGATCTGTCAGCGGTTTTTTTACCTTCTCTTTCAGTTTTTCCAGGCCGACATCGTTTAGGATTATGTCCACAGGATGCCTTATATCTACACTTGCCTTGTATTCCAGGTCAGTGCCTTTGAAGGTCTTATTGATCTTTTCAAGGAGTTTCGGGTCTTCTTTTGCAGCGTCATTTGTCTTCCATAATCTGACATAACATTCAGGGCAGGGTGCGAGCACATCGAGACCTGCCTTCTCTGCTATTGCAATGTTTCTGGCAGGCAGGGCAAGCGATAACATGTAATCTGTAGAATATGCAGCAGACGCCCCGCAGCAGTTCCAGTCATCCAGTTCTTCCAGTTCCACGTCCAGTTCTTTTAAAATCTCTCGCGTGGACATATCATATTCCTTGGCTGTCGCTTCAAGAGAACATCCAGGATAGTATCCTATCTTCATTCTGATTCACCTTCCATCTTTTTGATATTTTCATAAATGGTTTTTAACTGCTTGCTCTGTTTTATTTTGTGTGGGACGAAGGCCATCTTTCCTTTCATCACAAGTTTCATGCCAAACGGCGCATCTTTCATCATCGCCTTTGCAGCCCCGGTTAATGATCCCTCGCTTTTCATTGCAAATTTTAAAAAGAGCATGGGTTCAAACATCCTGCCGTTGGACATTGCGATGTCGATAAATGAATTGTAGAATGCCGGACCTTTGATGTTCTTGACATCCACTCCTTCCTTTATTGCAAGGCTCTTTAACGCCCCCATAAGCGACGTGATCTCAACCCCTCTCGGGCATCTGCTCTGGCAGGTATAACATGAGGCACAAAGCCATATAGTCCCGCTCTGCAATACCTTGTCCTTCATCCCGAGATTGACCATCCTGAGTATCTGTCTTGGTGTGTAGTCCATTGCATAGACTGTTGGACATCCGGCTGTACACGTCCCGCACTGGAAGCAGATATGGGCATTTTTGCCGCCTGCCTTTATAACCTCTTTTACAAAATTTGGGTCACAATCTTTGAGTTTTATTGTTTGTTGTGGTACCACCTGCGCCATTACTTCTGCCATTATAATCGTCTCCTGTTTAACTAAACTATAATAATTAATAATGTAATTATCATTATTATATATTAAGATTTCTATGGTAACACAATGATAACGGATGGATTATGGTTAGTTCAGGGTAATAATATGGGTCGTGGGGATTGTCCAGTAAATCAGCGAAAGAGTATTTACCATATTTCTATATCTATATTATCTCTTGATTCAATGGAAAGATATCCATATTCAATACTCCAAAAATCCCCTGACAAACCCGAGATTCCATTCGAAAATCACTGCGATGAGGAGGACTGATATCCGCAGGCCCCGTGATTTGAACTTAATCAGTGGCCCTGCAATAAGAGCGAGTATTCCTGACACCCCGATAGCCACGGCCAGGATGGGGCTGAATACTGCCACTGCCGCATAAATCAGGATGCCTGTAATCAAGATGAACGGCTCGTAGTGGAGTTTTCTAAAAAACCCGTACCTCCTCAAAAGATTTGCCTGAACCCTGCCGTAACTGCGCATCATCTTCCTGAACTGTTTCATTGTCCCTGGCCTGTAGTGGTAAACCAGTGCACCTGGATTAAAGACCAGGCAGTAACCCTGTTTTTTTATCCTGTAGTCCAGCTCGACATCCTCTCCTGGCCAGATATCGCTTACAAACCCTCCCACCTCATCGAACACCTTCTTCCTGTACATCACGTTACATGTCGGGTTGTGTTCGGTTTCCTGGATATTTGTGCCTGTTTTGATATATTCGCCTGCAAAACCCAAAAGCTCGAAAACGCGCTGCACATCCTTTCCAAAATCAGTTTCGTCCAGAGGACTCTTCTGGCTGCCGCCGACCCCTGCGGTATTCTCGTCAAAGAACCCTTTGAGCAGCTCGTTTATCCACTCACTATCCACGATGCAGTCGGCATCTGTAAATGCTATAAATTCACCGCTGGCATGCCTGACCCCGAGGTTCCTTGCCCTTGAAGGTCCAAGACGCTCTGTCCTGAGATATGTCAGGCCGTGCTTTTTTGAATATCTCTTTATCAGTTCAGTACTCCCATCTGTAGACCCGTCGTCTATGATAATTATCTCAAGCCTTTCTTTTTTGTAGTTTAAGGCCAGGAGCGAGTCAAGGCACTTTTTAACCCTCTCCCCTTCGTTTAGAGCCGGGATTACTACTGACACCCGGGGCGGTATTTTATCTGCCATACTGTCAGTCATCTCATCAGTCATCACATCCATCTCATCCATCACCTGGAAGAGATCAGATAGGAGATGAAATTTTTAGCCCCCCTTACCTTTCGATAGAGGTCTGAGAGCGACCTGGTATCCAGGAGGAAGTTTATCATGTACTCAGGGCGGAAATAGAACTGCCTGAGTCCCTTGTCCACATAATACTCTATATCCTCCTTTGTCAGGCCTGGATACCGCACCACGGTAGACTGCTCACCATCGGCAAGCCAGTCAGACCAGGATGTCGCTTCTATAAGCCCGGCGTCTTTACATATCCTGTAATATTCTGTCCCAGGAAACGGCATTGCAGCAGAGAACTGGACTGTATCCATGTTCAGATCCATTGCAAATTTGAGCGTTCTTTCCATGGTCTCTTTTGTCTCGCCTGGCAGCCCCAGGACAAAACACCCGTGGACAACGAGCCCTGCTTCGTGGGCCAGCTTGACGAGGTTTCTCGAGTCTTCGAGCGTGATGCGCTTCTTCATCCTGTCCAGCATCCCCTGGTCACCTGACTCAAACCCGATGAGGACCTCTCTTGCACCTGCCTCTTTCATCTTCCTGAACATCTCAAGGTCTGCGGTATTGCTTCTCGCATTGACCGACCAGGTTACCTCAAGACCCCGGGCAATGATTTCGTCGCATATCTCGATTGCCCGTTTTTTGTTTACTGTAAATGTGTCGTCTTCGAAGAATATCTCGCCATTTTTCATTTTCGGCCAGTTCTCGATGTCGTACTGCATCTCGTCCACGACGTTTTTTGGCGACCTGAACCTGTATTTCCTGCCGTGCATCACCTGCGGCCACAGGCAGAATATGCATTCAAACGGACATCCCCGCCCTGATATCATGTCCATGTATGGGTAGAGTTTCCCGCCGTCAAAATACTTCATGATATCCAGGTGGTGCCAGGCAGGGAACGGAAGCTCGTCGAGGTCCTCGATTAACGGCCTATCCGGGTTGTGGCGGATGTCCTCGATATCCCTGCCGTGGATGTAGGATATGCCCTCAACATCTTTCATGTCTCCTGATTCACTTACTGTCCTGACCACATCAAGGACGGTGTATTCGTATTCGCCTCTTGCTATTACGTCAACCGCTCCTTTCGCTTCTTTCAAGGTCTCTTCAGGCAGGGCGGTTGCATGTGGCCCGACCATTATAATAAAACTGCCTGCCTCTTCTTTGATAATGCCCGCACATTCTATATCTGAATATATCGATGGAGTCGTGGAATCAAGGACTGCAATATCAGGCTGTTCTTTTGCAGCAAGTTTTCTTAACTCCTTTTTTCCCCAGCCTTCTGCAGGAAAGTCATAGAGTTTGACATTAAAATCGTTTTTCTCCAAAACCGCTGTTGTGTATGCCAGCCAGTCCGGGGCGCGCAGTACCCGCCCCCTTGTCCTGGCCGCCCACCTCTGGGTCCTGCAGAAGTCCTTTACGAACGGTTCGTTTATTACACTTATCTTCACGGTTACACCCGTACACAGGTATTATCCTTCCTTATTACTCTATTACTTCCTGTCACTTCTTATATATCCTTATTAGATCCTTATTAAATGCTGTGGACTTACCAAACTTAAAAATCTTTCTCTAGTATCGTATCAGTCGTACAGAAGACGGACCATTAAACAAGACCATACAGAAAGGTTTTTAAGTTATTACTACAGGTAATATACAGGTAACAAGAAGATGTATAATCTGCCGGATTTCGAGGGTTTGAAGAACTACCGCAAGAAGATAGGGATGACCCAGGCAGAACTTGCCAGGAGAGCTGGAGTCAGTCAGTCACTTATAGCACGGATTGAGGCAGGGGATATCGACCCCAGGCTCTCGACAGTTAAAAAGATACTCGAGGTATTGAAGACCGACATATCAGGGGATACTGTAAAGGTAGGCGATGTGATGAAGACTCCTGTTGTCCATGTTAAAGCAGATGATACCATCGGCGATGCTTCAAAACTTATGGAAAAGCACAGCATCTCCCAGCTCCCCGTGCTCGAAAACGGGATCCAGGTGGGGAGCGTATCTGAGAGGAGCATAGTAAAAGAGATGGCACGGGAAACAGATGTAACCAAACTATCTGCAAGAAATGTAAAGGAGATTATGAGCTCGGGATTTCCGACAGTGAGCAGGGATACGGATATAAGATCTATCTCAAACCTTGTTGAGAATAATCCTGCCGTACTTGTTGTCGATGGCGGCAGGGCGGTTGGCATAATAACAAAGGCAGATGTATTGAAGTTGATGAAGATATGATAGTTGCTGTTGGAGACATGAACGTTGACCTGATAGTCCCGATAGAAGAGATGCCGCGTAGAGGGGAACAGGTACTGGCAGGCGGTATTCAGGTCCATGGCGGAGGTTGTGCTGCAAACTTCGCGCTTGCCTGTGCAAGGCTTGGGGCGAAATCAAAACTCCTTGCAAAAGTGGGAGATGACATCTTTGGCAACCATGTCCTAAATACACTAAAAGCAGAGGGTGTTGATGTAAACGACGTGGTACTTGGCAGCGGCAACACAGGAGCAACCGTTGCCCTCATCCAGGGGTTTGACCGCTCATTTATCACATATCCTGGAGAAAACGCTAATCTCTCCATAGACGACATCAACCTGGACAGACTGGAAGGCGACCTCGTCCATCTGCCGTCGTTCTTCCTTCTAAAATCGCTTGAGAGCGGCTATCCTGAACTTATGGAAAAGATCAGTTCAAAGATAATAACCTTCGATACAGGCTTTGATCCTGGAGGGTTTAAGAGCGAGAGGATGGAATATCTGAAATCAATAATAAAGAGGGCTGACATCTTTTTCCCGAACCTTACAGAGGCAAAACGCATCATGGGACTTAAGGGCAAATTGAGCAGAAAAGAGCAGTTCGCCCTTGTAAAAAAATATCTCGCATGTGGACTGGAGATAATTGTGATAAAAAAAGGTGAAAAGGGCTGCATTGCATCGGATGGGAGAGAGATTCTGGAAATCCCGGCGTTTGATGTTAAAATCGAAGACATCAAAGACACAACAGGTGCAGGTGATGTATTCAATGCAGGGTTTGCTGTATCGTACCTTGAGGGAAAAAGTCTTGAAGAATGCTGCAGGTTTGCAAGTGCAGCCGCTGCTATAAGCATCACAGGGGAGGGCTGGACATCCTATCCCACAGGGAAAGAGGTTAGAGAGTTTCTAGTGTCTCATCAATGAACTCCCTTCCGTAAGTTATCAAATACCCTCCTCGCCGTCCCACTCCCTGCCACTCCCTGCCTTAAGCTATAAAATTCTCGCACATTGAGAAAGAATCTTCTCAAAAAGAGATTTTAGATATGACACAGATAATTGATTATAGATTTAATAATCGAGGCAAGGAGAAATCAAAGATGGGAAATTACGAACCCAGGATAATAGCATTTTTCTGTAACTGGTGTGCCTACTCAGGAGTGGACAGTGCGGGAGTTGGGAGGATACAGTACCCCCCAAACATCAAGATTATAAGAGCGATGTGCAGTGCAAGGATTGACCCGGTTTTCATCCTCGATAGTTTCATCAAAGGCGCAGACGGCGTCCTCATAGGAGGATGTCATCCAGGAGAATGCAACTATGACAAGGGCAACATCACAACAAAAAAAAGGATAAAATTCCTCAAAAAAGCCATCGAAAGTGCCGGGATTGACCTTAGAAGACTCCGGCTGGAATGGATATCGTCCTCTGAAGGTGATAAATTTGCCAGGATTGCAAATGAGATGGTCGAAGACATAAAAGAACTCGGGCCACTGAAAGGAAGGGCGGGGGGAACGGGGAGAACGGGAGGAACGAGGGGAACAAGGGGAGCGAAAGGGGAACGAAAAATGAAAAAAGAGGGTGAGAAAAGTTGGCAGTAAATACCGCAACCACACCGAAGATAGAAGGGTTTGACCCTTTGATAAAGCCGAGCGGAGGGTTTGAAGAGCTGAAAAGGCTTGTTATAGACCAGGGCGTCTGCTCATATTGCAGCACCTGTGCAGCGCTGTGCGAAAGGGTCGTCATGGGCGAGGACGGCCTACCAGTATGCGGCAGTGACTTAGAATCGGGAAAGGACTGCACAATGAAAATGGGCTCTCTTGGATGCAGTGACAACGGTACATGCTACGACTGCTGTCCCATGATATCATTTTCAGTACCGGACATGGAAAAGAGTGTATTCGGCAGGACGAGGGAGGATGCGGCACTTGGATGTTATGAAAAGATAGCGGCAGTAAGGTCGAAGAATAAAAAAATCCTCGAAAATGCGCAGGACGGCGGATGTGTGACCTCGCTTCTTGCATGTGCCCTTGAAACCGGGATGATTGACGGTGCGGTGGTATCCTGGAGGGGAAAGGACTGGACACCGAGCTCTGGTGTTGCCACAGACCCGGAAGAACTCCTCAAAAGTGCTGGCACAAAATATTCCAGGGTACCTGCAACAATGACCTTTGGCAGTGCAATCAAAGACTACCGTCGGCTGGCAATGGTCGGTACAGGCTGTCAGACCACGGGCGCGAGAAGGGCGCTCGAAGGCCCGCTTAAGAACCTGGTCGAGATAACCTCGAGCTCCAAATCGCCGCTGGACTTCATTTTAATCGGGCTATTCTGCTTTGAGAACATGTCCTATGACTGCATGAAAAAAACAGTCGAATCCAGTCACGGCGTGAAGCTGGAAGACGTTGTAAAGACAGACATCACAAAAGGGCAGTTCATCGTCCATAAAAAGGACGGCGAAAAAATCAAGCAGTCAGTGAAGATCTTCAATCACTGCCTCTCTGATAGCTGTCACCTGTGCACCAACTTCACATCATATCTTGCAGACATCAGTGTGGGTTCTGTCGGTACTGACCCTGGATGGTCAACTGTGATTGTGAGGACGAAAAAGGGCATGGAACTGTTTGACAGGGCAGTCAAGGCAGGTTATATCGAAGTACAGGATAAAGTTATGATAGATGCTGTAAAATTCAATTTCGGGTTGAAAGAAAAGCATCGAAAACAGAAAAAAGAAGAGCGGGAAAAGGAAGGTGAATATGTCCCGGAATACGGCTTGGAGTGAGAGTGGTTATTATGGCAGTTAGAATAGAGCAGACCTCGGTCCTGGTAACAGGCGGCGGACTACCGGGGATAAATGCTGCACTGGACCTGGCAAGCCAGGGTTTTAAAGTCTTCCTGGTAGAAGATGCGCCAAGTATTGGTGTTGTCAAAACACAGCTGACCAATGCCTTCCAGACCAACGATTGTTCTAGATGTGCATTTGCCCCAAAGATGCTGGAATGCGGACGACATCCGAGTATCGAGATATTCACCTACTCAAAAATAAAAGAGGTCAAAGGAAAACCAGGTGATTTCAAAGTAAAGGTCGAGAGAAAACCCAGGTTTATAAGGGAAGATAAGTGCAACGGCTGCGGCGTCTGCGCCCAGGTATGTCCTGTCACGGTACTCAATGAATATGAACAAAAGATATTTTCAAGAAAGGCTGTTTACCTGGCGTTTCCCCAGGCATACCCGATGGTATATACGATAGACCGCGACCGCTGCATCCAGTGCGGTCAGTGCAGGATAGTCTGTGAGAGGGATGCGGTAGACTATGATATGAAACCTGAAACAATTGAAATCAATGTAGGGGCGATCATCGCTGCTGGCGGGGGCGATTATTACGAACCCTACGATATGCCTGAATACGGATACGGCATACTCCCTGATGTCATATCTGTACAGGAATTCGATAAAATGCTTGACCCAGACGGTCCGACTGGCGGGAAGATCCTAAGGCCGTCGGACGGAAAAGCTGCCAGAAGCATTGCCTTTGTGCAGTGTGTCGGGTCGAGAGAAAACAAAGGTGAGGCATACTGCTCTTCCCTTTGCGGGACATTTGCCAGTAAGGAACTGAAGGCACTCATTATGAACTCCATCATTGCAAAAGAACAGGCAGAAGACGTGGCCCTGTTTTACAGGGACATCTACAGTTACGGCAGGGAGTTTGGAGAGTTTCACAAGATGGTGATGGACCAGTTCGGTATAAACTATGTCAGAGGGAAGCCGGGGGAGATAAAGCAGGCAGATGGGATGCTTGGTATCGAATGTGAGGACAGTGAAACCGGGACAATAAAGACAGACCTCGTGGTTCTGGGAACTGCACCCCTGCCTCTAGATGATAATAAATATCTGGCAGAAAAACTGAAAATACCTCTTGACGGGTTCGGCTTCATTAAAGAACATGACCCGTATATAAATCCAGTAGATACCAGCCAACCTGCGGTCTATGCCTGCGGTTCAGCTACAGGTCCAAGGGACGTTCCCGATGCCATCGCTCAGTCAAGCGGGGCAGTAGCGAAATCAGGGATATATGTCCTGCCGGGCGAAATCCATATCGAAAAAGAACTGCCGGTAGAGATAAGTGTCAGGGGAGAAGAGCCGCGAGTCGGTGTCTTTTTGTGCACCTGCGGTCTGAATATAGGTTCAATCATAAACATGAAAGAGCTTGAAGAGCATACAATGACCCTGCCTGGAGTCGTTCATGTAGAGACCAATATGTTCACATGTTCTTCAGAGACGATTAATAATATCAGGGAGAAGATAATATCAGAGAAGCTGAACAGGGTGGTGGTGGCATCCTGCACACCAAAAACCCATGAACCGCTTTTCAGAGAGACCTGTATGGAGGCAGGGCTTAACAAATACCTGTTTGAAATGGCAAATATTCGCGAGCATTGCGCCTGGGTACATATGACCGACAGCAAGGGCGCAACCAGGAAGGCAGAATCTCTTTTAAGCTCTGCGGTGGCACGGGCAAGGCTACTTGAGCCGCGATACGAGCTTGAAGTGGATATAAACAGGTCATCCCTGATAATTGGAGGAGGGATCGCAGGCATGGCGGCAGCGCTGGCGCTTTCCAACAGGGGGTTTGATGCCTATATTGTGGAGAAATCAGAGGATATCGGCGGGATGGTGGGGGAGATCGATATTGTCCCGCCCTATGATATAAAAGCAAAAGAGATTGTCGATACCATGGTAAAAGAGGTAAAGGAGACCAGAAAGATCAATGTTTTCAGTTCATCAACAATCAAGGATGTCACAGGATACATCGGGAACTTTGAGGTGACAATCGATCATAAAGGGGAAGAGGAGACCATAACTGTCGGGACAATAATTGTCGCATCAGGTGCAGAGGTCTTAAAACCAGCAGGCATGTTCGGATATCAGGAAAACAGGAATGTGATAACCCAGGTCGAACTTGATAAAAGGATAGCCGACGGCTGGATCAAAGACAAAAAGGAGATTATCATGATCCAGTGCGTTGGGGCAAGGGAGAGAGACGGCAGGAAGTACTGTTCGAGGGTATGCTGTCTGGACGCAATCAAGAATGCCAGAAGACTTAAAAAAGAGCTGCCTGATGCCAGGATAAAGGTGCTCCACAGGGGGATTAGACTCGTCGGTTGGAAGGAGAGGGAATATTATCAAAAATCCCTTGAAGAAGGGATAGAATATATAAGATTTGATGCTGACCGGCCACCCGCAGTCACAGGGGATGGCAGGATGAAGGTAGAAGTATTCGACAGGGAGAAGGACAAAAAACTTATCTTTGACGCTGACTGTGTAGTCCTGTCTACGCCAATTGTTGCATCAGACGAAAACAAAAAGACTGCAAAGATGCTGAAAGTACGCTATAATGAGGAGAGCAAGTTTTTCACAGAAGCGCACCAGAAACTTAAGCCAGTCGAGTTTGCAACAGACGGCATATTCATGTGCGGTACTGCACACTGGCCAAAAGATATAAAAGATTCGGTATCCCAGGGTCTTGGCGCGGCCTCCAAGGCATTGAATCTGATGATGAGAGGCAATATACAAATTGAGGCCATTACAGTCGATATTGACAGGGACGCGTGCATCGGATGTCAGGCATGCATTCCCCTCTGCCCCTATGGGGCTATAAAGATAGAGGATGACAGGGCAACGGTGATTCCAGCACTCTGCAAGGGCTGTGGTGCATGTGTGGTGGCATGTCCTGAACGTGCGATTATCGCCCACCATTTCAAGGACGAATATTACAGGGCTCAGATCGAGGCGCTTCTGGAATGATCTCTTTATTCCTCTTTGAGGTCCTCATCGGGCAGAGGCCCTCCTGGGTCTGGCTGTTTTTTTAGCCTTTTTAATCCTTTTCTCTGGCTTATGATGACTGCCGCAGCTATGATCAATACTAAAATTATGCCCAGGAACTTAACAAAAGATGTCCCGAGGACTGCTGGTATTAACAGCGCATTTATCTTAACTGTCTCGCCTTCTTCAACTGTTATCGATTTCTCCCAGGGGAGGTATTTATCTTTCAATAATTTGACAGTATGTGCCCTGGATGAAATCTCGATTTTTTTGTTTGTCTCTCCAAAGTCTCTGCCGTCGATAAATATCATCGCACCGGACGGGAACGAATTAATAGAGACATAACCCGTCTTGGAATCCATGCCAGTCTGACCAGGGCCTGGAGTAGCTGGAGGGAGGGCACTTTCCGGCATGATATTTTTGATTAGAAATGAATCAGATACCGCCCCATCAAACGCTCCGTACCTGTCTTTTGCAGTTACTTTTATTTTATACGTGCCGCTTAAATTGGATGTATCGAAACTATACTCACCGTCATTTGCCTCACCGTCTGCAATCGTCCTCCATGCCTGGCGGCGGTCGGTTGGTCTAATCATAATCGTCACGGTCAGCTCGTCACCATCGGGATCCAGGGCGGACCACCTGATACTCGCGACACCGGCCAGTATATCCCCTGATACAGGTGATGTTATAGAGACCTCTGGCTTTCGGTTAACATTTTTTACTTCCACCTCCCAGGTCTTCGAGACGTTCCCTTTTCCGTCGTTTATATAACAGGTTATTTTGTGCGTCCCTGCACTGTTGTAATCTGAGATATACCTGAATTTTGAATCTGTTCCAGATTCGACTCCATCAATTCTCCAGCTGTATCCAAACAGGATATTGTCGTTGTTTGATGCATTGATTTCAAAACTAATACTCTCGCCTTCATTTATAGTTATCTTATTTCCTGAGGGTGTATACGAGTCTATATTTATTGCCCTGTCAAGGTCTCCTACAAGCCAGTTGGAGTAAGGGGTATAAAATGTAGCAGTCCCCTCCTGCACAAGGTTCTCATTATCCCCATTCACCGAGCCTCTGGAATACTGGTAGATGTAGAGGATGGTATTTGCAGGTTTCACCTCGTATTTTACGAGTTCATCGATACCGTCACCGTCAAGGTCTCCTGCAAGCCAGTTGGAGTAAGGAGTATAAAATGTAGCAGTCCCTTCCTGCACAAGGTTTTCATTGTCCCCATTCACCGAGCCTCTGGAATACTGGTAGATGTAGAGGATGGTATTTGCAGGTTTCACCTCGTATTTTACCAGTTCATCGATACCGTCACCGTCAAGGTCTCCTACAAGCCAGTTGGAGTAAGGGGTATAAAATGTAGCAGTCCCCTCCTGCACAAGGTTTTCATTATCCCCATCTACCGAG
>WAQR01000134.1 GCA_015520145.1 Candidatus Hydrothermarchaeota archaeon | reverse complement strand
TTTCTATCCTCCATATCATACGTCCCTCTGTCCCATATCCTGACACTCCCTGCACCGTACTCGCCTTCCGGGATATTGCCCTCAAAATCAGCGTATGCAATCGGGTGGTCCTCTGTTCTAATCGCAAGCCGCTTCTCTCCTTTTTTTACAGGCGGTGTTTTCGGCACAGCCCAGCTCCTCAGTACCCCATCCATCGAGAGTCTTAAGTCATAATGCAGATGTGTGGCATCGTGCCTTTGTACAACGAATATCCTGCTGTACCTGCTGTCATCATCCTTCCACTCAACCTCTCCACCTGGCTCTGGTGTTGTTTTAAAATCTCTCTTTTTCAGGTATTCGTCGAGTGTCATCTTTCATTATTATTAGATGTCTATTTTCCCCATTCATCCTCTTCCTCTTTCTTTCCTCTCAATACAAACACGATGATACCGCCAATCAGTATCAGGATGATTACACCACCGACAATCCAGGCTGTTGGAATCCCTTTTGCCTCCTCCTGCGGTACGAGGGGGTTTGCATCTTTTGAATCGATTATCCCGTCACCGTCTGTATCTGGATTATATGGATTTGTCTTTAATGTCCTTTCCTGCTCATCGGTCAGGCCGTCGCCGTCGGTATCGACTTCTGATGGTGGTGGGGTGGTAGTCTCTGTGATATTTCCTGTGACATCATGTTTTGGAGTCTCTCCGGCAGATATCAGAGGATTCGGGTCCTGGGAGTCCCAGATCCCGTCGCCGTCGGTATCCTTATTTAGAGGGTCTGTCCCTGCGGTGATTTCCTGGCCGTCATCCCATCCATCCCCGTCTGTATCTGCCTTGTTTGGATCAGTACCATATATATCAACTTCGTCTTTATTCGATAATCCATCATCATCTTTGTCAGTATCCACTACCGACTTATGCTCCAGGATAAATAGTGTATTAGTCTTTCCTGCAACACCCATCACATCATCCAGAAATCCGTCGCCGTCATAATCAATAGATATTAAAGCATCTGCACCTGTGCGGTTGTATGGGAATATCTTTTTATCATCATCCATGTAGTACCCCACCTGAACCCTGTTGGAATTGTATGCGAAAATCTTAACACTTGACCCGGCGATAAGGCTTTCAGGTCTCCCGTCAGAATCGAAATCAACCGGTGCAACCGACTTTGCATATATCGGCGGGAACCTGTCCTGGCCGCCTGGCGTCAGGACATATACACGCACGGACTTTTCAGATTTCACCAGGACATGGTTAAGATAACCATATCCATCCATGTCAATAGGATACAGAGTCGGATCCTCGAGTACAGGTTTTTCAACTGTCCAGAGTGTTTCCTTTTTAGAATTGTAGGCGGTTATAGTTCCGTCAAGGTGACCTACTATTATATCGCTCAGGTACCCATCAGAATCCAGGTCCGCTGTGATGATAGAAGATATCCGCCCTGCCTCTCCAGTCCCTTTTGTCCATTTCCCTTTCCCGTCTAAACCAATGATATAAAATGCATATAATCCGCCTGCAACTATGCTGTCAATCTTTCCATCACTGTCCAGGTCTGCAAGTGCTATTGCGCTTGAAGTGTCGTCTATCGGGAAACTCCAGATATGCCGGCCGGCAGAATCCAGGGCATAGATATTCTTAAACCCTCCCACAATGACCTCATCCTTACCATCAGAATTGATGTCACCGCTTGCAAGGGAATATGCAGACGCAGCAGGTTTAAATGACCAGAGTTTCTGACCATCCGAATCAAATGCAGTAACATTCTGCGCACCGACTATTATATCATTTGAAATCCCGTCACCATTTAAGTCTGCTGTAACCAGTGCCCCGACTTTATTTAGAGGTGGCTTGACGTCTTTTGCCCACTTCCTCGCACCGTTGAAATCGATTAGGTCAAGCCTTGAACCGTCATTATACAGCATCGCCACTGAATCCGGCTTCCCGTCAGAATCCGAGTCCACGTGGATCATGATAACAGAACTCGCCGTCCCTGTAACCGCACCCAGGGAGATATACTCTTTTTCGAATTCCTCTGTCAGTTCTGTTGCAAACACATTGCCTGATATGAGTATCAGAAACACCAGCGTAGGGATATATAATCTCATTCTTCTCTTTCCTCCATCTCTTATCTCTTTTATAACATTGGAAATTATTTTTTCTCCTGCTTATATATATCTATTGTTTTGTTACCCCATCTGTTCCCATCTGTTGCCCCATTTAAATGCGGCATTCAGAGCATTCAGGGGCATCCTGGAACCCTACACCAGGTCATCTCTAAGTTCGTCAGGAAGCATGTGCGGGATATCATCTATTATCGGATACCATCTCTTACACTTTGTACACAACAAGACCTCTCCTTTAATTGTCTCAGGAGTCCCGTTGCATTTCGGGCAGGTTTTCAACTCTCCCACACCCTTCCTGTAATATCTGATATCGCACTTCCTGCAGTAAAAGAAATCTTCATCTTTTCTGTACTCGATGTCCTCTTTGTCAATCGGGCATGCCAGGATTTCTAACAACTCATTGCTGATTGGCATCTAATACCTCCTCTAAGACTCTTAAATCCTCTAAAGTATTTATATTCATCGCCAGCTCTATTTTGTCTGTGATACACAGGGCTTCATCATTCTCATTTAAATTTTTTCCGTCAACAATATTTATCCCGGCAGGGACATAGCCGCCTTTCACCATGGTCGGGGTGATGCCAAGATCTTTAAAAACCTCAGCAGGCAGCACCACCTGTAAAGATGACCTGCCCAGTCTTTCATATTCTTCTATGACCCAATCGATATCCTCAGATCTCACAAGTGGGAGGTCTGAAGGGATTACAACAGTTTTTCCAAGCCCCAGTTTCTCAAGCACATAATTGAGGTCAAAGACATAACCTCTCCCGGGTGCTCTTATTACCTGGATGTGCTTCTCCTGGATTTCCCTCTGCATTTCTCTCCTCCCTCTCCTCTCTTCCCTCCCTTTCCTCTCCCTGATCTCCATCCTCTCTTCAATAAAGCGTTTAATAAAGCGTTCTGTTTCTCTTGTATGAGGGCTTGTCACCACGTAGACGCTCCCAACCGACCTTGCTCCTTCAATTGCAGTGAGAGAGTAATCGATTAGCGGCCTGCTATTTAATATTAAAATGGGCTTTTCTATCTCTCTACTTACCTCTCGACCTGTCTCTCTATCTATCACTCTATCTATCACTCTACCAAGCCTTGTGCCGCGTCCTCCTGCCATGACCAATCCTGTAAATTTCATATTTCATACCACCACTATTTCATGCCGTCACAATACCCGCATACCGCCATAACATCACGTCACACGTCACAATACTACGTCACAATACCAGCAGCAGGAGGACGGCCATCCTTGTTATCTCGTTCATCGCACCGAACACGTCCCCGGATACACCACCAAGAGCCATATCAGATATCCAGGTCAGGATATACGCAGTCAATATTGTCAGCACCGCTATACTAATGCCAAGACTCCCGTTTAGGGCAAATACAATACCAAGAAATATAAATTCTGAGAGCAGAAACATCTTATGATTCTTTTTCATTGATTTTACAAATGAGCTGCCCATACCATCATAGGCCGCCCTCCCTGTATATGCCCCCTGTACCATCGAGAATTTTGCACATACCTCGGCTGTAACCAATGCAGGAACTAACCTGTCTGCCGCCACCCGTATCTCGACCAATGCCAGATATGTAAGAAGGATGACAAAAAATCCGAGCGCAAATCCGCCGACACCTGTATTGACATCCTTTAGTACCCGCCGCCTCTCCTCGATTGTGCCCCGGTACATGAGTGCATCACCAAAATCCAGCAGGCCATCGAGATGGTGAAACCCTGTAAGACAGAGGAGTATAAAAATCGTCAGTGCCATAGATATACTTAATGGAAATATCACCTCCAGATATGTGCCTGCAAGAGCTGCGATAAATGCAATAACCGCCCCGATAACAGGGAATATCCACATTGACCTGGCAGCGTCTTCGATATCACTCCTGCCAGCAGGGATTATGGTCAGAAAACCGAGTACGCTTTTCATTTTATATTGAACCTTACGTTTATCTTGAATTTCCTCTGCACAGGGAGGTTTAGCATATCATCATATTCTATCTCCCTTTCAACACGTTTTAATGCCCTTTCCAGCCGCTCCTCGTCTTTCTCGATTATCGTGAACCAGATATTGTATTCATGCTCCCTGGCATAATTATGGGTGACGAACTCAAACTCATTTAGCTTTTCACCAGTTTCATCAAGCTTCTCTTCCGGTACTTTGAGTGCTACAAGGGTACTTTTAAATCCAACCTTCTTTGAATCTATTCGAAGCCCGAACTTTCGAATAATACCTCTGTCGATGAGTCTCCTAACCCTCCTAAAGAACGTATCTTCATCAATCCCCACCTTCCTGGCAACAGCTAAAAACGGCTCTTTTACAACCGGCAGATTGTTTTGCAGTTCTATTAAAATCCTTTTATCGGTTTCGTCTAACTCCATTTTGAATCTGTCCATGTCAAAAAATCGTCCAGGAACTTCAGTCCAGACGGGTCGTCCACCCTGTTAATATGTACTGCCAGCCTAAAAACCTTTTGCCTAGTTGTCATATATGAGACTTTCGCCAGTATAAGCGAGATGCGGCTTAGAGCTGGGAACCAGGTGAACTCATGGTACATATAGGGAAGTGTTTCGTTTTTCCTTATTATACCAGTCAGAAGGTAGACCTCATCAAATTCCTCTCTCAATACTTCAAGGCTGTCCTGCGAGACAGCAAATCGAGGCGGGAGAAAGATATCTGCGTCTGTGAAATTGAGTTCCAAACGTGAAGAATTCAAAAGCGTCTCAGTCGCCTCTTTTGAAGAATAGAATTCAAGACCTTTATGTGTAAAACCGTGTATTCCGATTTCATGCCCTCTTTTCTCCTGTTCTTTTAGAAACTCTATGTAATCAGGATATCTGCTAAGTGGAGCGGTATTCCCGTGATTCGGGATAACGAATATCACGACCCTATCCACGCGATGTTTTTCGATTATATTTAAGACCTCTCTTAAACCCTCTATCCCATATCCTGGAGAGGCGTCATGTATCTCTATCCATATCTTGGGTGGAGAGGACGACAGGGAAGGCATTGTCAAAGGAACTGTCATCATTGTCATCAAAAATATTGCCACAGGTATTAGTAAGATTAATATAACAAAACACCTCACTACAATAGTTTAAATATGGTTTGAATGTCTGGAAATATATCTGGATAGTATTGATAGCATTGATAGTATTTGAGTGGTCAGTTTATGATAGGCAGTATGATAGTATGATAGTCAGTTTAGCAATAATTTTATCTGTTAGGTTTGTATATATAAATAATAATGTTAGGAATGGTACAGGTACTCAGGAATAATTATATTTATAATATTTATACTCTAAAGTTAAGAAATTGTCTTGCCAGGCAAGACAAGCGTGTAAGGTGGTGAAAAATGAATTCCGAGAAGATATTATTTGCTCCTTCGTATGTCAGGAAAGTTATGAACGGTATGCATCTGCTTATAGATACTGAACTCCCGAACTGGATAGCTACGGATGAGAGGGGGATGAGGATTCTGGGATATGTAAATGGAAAAAGGAATTTTGAAGAGATTGTATTAAAATATTCAAAGGATTCAAAGATGGATTTTACCAGGGCATGGATCGATTGTTACAACTTTTTAAAAGATGCTTCGAGATCAGGGTTTGTATCAACAGCTCCTTTTAAAAGGGAACCCTACCCCGGCCGGGGGAAGATATTAAAGCCAGAGAAATTATCCGAGCTCTGGCTACATGTCTCCAATACCTGCAATCTCTCATGTCACCACTGTCTGGTAGACGCCTCCCCGAAGGCTATGAAAGGGATTTCTACTGAGGAATGGAAACGGATAATAGCCGAAGCTCTGGAACTCGGGGTTAAGAGGTTTTATATAACAGGCGGCGAACCACTTTTAAGGGATGATATCTTCGAGTTACTGGACGCTATCGTCACGGGTGGTGCTGATGTCGTAATCATGACAAATGGCACCCTTCTAAAAGGCGAGGTCTTAAAAAATATTGCCAGGTTCGACCCTGAAAAGCTCAAAATCCAGATAAGTCTGGACGGTTCAACTCCGGAAATCAATGATACTATCAGGGGAATGGGTACGTTTAAATCTGCAATTAAAGGGATTAAAAACGTGATTAAGGCAGGATTTAAACCCTCAATTGCCACGACAGTAATGCGTCTTAATGCTGACGATGTGCCGAATATAACCAGGCTTGCCGCAGAACTTGGCGCAGATTATCACCACCTGCTTTTTGCCCATAAAAGAGGGCGGTCTACCACTGCCGCTGACCTCTCATCACCGCCCACATCGAAGGTGATCGAGGCTGTTAGAAAGGCAATTGAAGCCTCCAGCGGTACGGGTGTAACTGTCGATAACCTCGAGTTTGCAAAATATAATATAAGCAGCAAACGCGGCACGAAGCGTGATCTGTCAAATATCGCGTATGAGTCGTTATGCGTCTATTGTGACGGGCATGTCTATCCGTCAGCCTCGCTTGCGGGTTACAAACCCCTGGATATGGGTGAGGCGTCCCGGGGACTTAGAGATGTCTGGCTGAACTCCAAGATTGCAAATGATATTAGAAATGCCAGTGTGGCAGATAAGAAAAAATGCCGTAAATGTTACCTGATGTTTATATGCGGGGGCGGGGACCTGGAACACGCATACCTCCATTCTCCTGATGGCAGTTTTCTTGGCCACGACCCTCTCTGTGAAATGAACAAGAACCTGACAAAAGATGCAATGTATGTCCTGGCAAAGGAGAGGAGCAAGATGACAAATCCCAACCTGGGCAGGCCTGTGGTCTATTACGCAATGGGCGAGGGCGCGCTGATAGAGGAAGGTGGGGATGAGCCTCCAGGCATGGACGGGCAGCAGCATATAGTAAGCACTTCCAGGTCAAACTGTGTCCTGTTCATGGAACTGGAAGAGTCCAGGAGGGCTGTCAGACGTTTTTATGGAGAAGCTGCAGAGAATCCAAAAGAGGAGCTGTGCTGTGCTGGAACATATAATCCAGAGGATATCTCACATATCCCGAAAGAGGTGCTGGAAATTGCCTATGGGTGCGGGAGTCCAATTGGTATGGCAGGGATAAGTGAAGGGGAGACCGTACTCGACCTCGGGCCAGGCGGGGGTATAGACTGTTTTATTGCAGCGAAAAAGGTTGGAAAAAACGGGAAGGTATATGGGATTGATATGACCGATGAGATGCTGAAAAAGGCCAATGAAAACAAACCGAAAGTTGCAGAGAACCTCGGGTACGATGTCGTTGAGTTCAAAAAGGGCTACCTGGAGGATGTGCCTGTACCTGACAATAGTGTGGATGTGGTGATATCCAACTGCGTTATAAATCTCTCGCCTGATAAAAGGCAGGTCTTTTCAGAGATATTCAGGATACTTAAAAACCATGGGAGGGTGGTCATTTCCGATACCATTGCATCTGAGGAGGTCCCTGACCACATGCAGGCAAACCCGCGTCTTTGGGGTGAGTGTGTGTCTGGTGCGCTGACTGAGGAGGAGTATTTCGATTACCTGGAGAAGGCAGGTTTTTATGGGATATCTGTACTGCAGAGGACGTTCTGGAAGGAGATAGATGGGTACAAATTTTATTCTGCTATAATTCGTGGATACAAGTTTGATAAGGATGTCAGATGCAAGTACGTGGGGCAGAAGGCTGTTTACAAAGGGCCGTTTAAGGCTACAATAGATGAAGACGGCAACTTTTTCCCGAGAAACGAGCCTGTGGAGATCAGTACCGATATTGCGGAGAAGCTGAAAAGACCTCCTTATAAGGGCTACTTTGAGGTTATTGAACCTGGAGGAGGTGAGAACGCTTATCATCTCAACCTGATTACACTGGATGAACCAGATGAACCCGGGGGGAGAGAGGAAACCCCTTGCTGCGGTCCTGGTGAGGAGTGCGCCCGCTGAGAGTGCTTGAAAATGAAGCGGGCCTTGATAGTTCTCACAAAAGTCCCTATAAAAGGTCGTGTAAAAACCAGGTTGATACCGGCACTTGCACCTGATAAGGCATGCGAACTTCAAAGACGTTTTTTACTGGATATCCTTGATCTGGTACACCTGCTGAAATGCCAGGATGATGGTCTGGATGTGATTGTTTCATATACACCGCCTGATAAGCTGGATGTGTTGAAAGACCAGGTCAAAGAGGTTGAGGCTCATGGTAAGTCTTCAATGTTTAGATTTGTCCCGCAGTCTGGGGCGGATCTGGGTGAGAGGTCGTATAATGCGATTCATGAGGCATTTAGAACAGAGGGCTGTGAGCAGGCTGTGATGATCGGGACTGATCTCCCGACCCTTCCTTTGGGTTATCTGAAAAATGCATTCGATTTGCTTGAGGATTGTGATGTCGTGCTTGGACCAAATGTTGATGGAGGTTATTACCTGGTTGGTATGCGCGATAAGGAGGATGAGATATTCAGCGGTATCGACTGGGGTACGAAAGACGTACTCCGTCAGACGCTTGAGATAGTAAATAAGAAAGGATTGAAGCTGGGATATCTCGATCTGTGGTATGATGTGGATGAACCCGCTGACCTGAGATTTTTAAAGGTGCATCTGGAATATCTTAAAACATGTGGTAAGAGAGTTCCAGAGAGGACGTATAGATATTTGAAACGGGTGGAATTATGAAGAAGATTTCTGTTATTATCCCTGCATTAAATGAAGAGGAAGCCATTGGTAAGGTTATAAAAGACATCCCTGAACATGTAAATGAGATAATTGTCGTTGATAACGGGTCTACAGATAATACTGCTAAGATTTCAAGGGAGGCAGGGGCTAGAGTTGTTTTCGAGAAAAGGAAAGGCTATGGTTATGCATGCCTGGCAGGTATTTCCGCTGTTAAAGACCCGGATATTGTCGTGTTCCTGGATGGGGATTATTCAGATTATCCAGAGGATATTGATCTCCTTATCAATCCGATAATTGAGGAGGGATATGATTTTGTCATAGGTTCAAGGATAAAGAGACTGGAGGAGGGTGCGATGCCTTTTTATGCAGTTTTTGCAAACCTTTTCTTTGGTTTTTTGATAAAACTTTTTTATGGAGTAAAGTTTACTGATTTAGGTCCTTTTAGAGCTATAAAATATGACAGGCTTCTGGAACTTGATATGCAGGATAAGACCTATGGATGGACTGTTGAGATGCAGATAAAGGCTATTAAGAAGAATTTTAAGATAAAGGAAGTTGATGTAAGGTATAAAAGGAGGCTTGGCAAGTCAAAGATTACAGGATCACTTACGGTAAGTGTTAAGGCAGCGATAAAGATCTGCTGGATGATTGTAAATTGGCGGAGGTGGAAGACCTGACTGGTAGTGCCGGTGGAATCGGTTGACAGATGGATTTGATAAATTTTTTTTGTGGATTCTAAGGAAACATATTATAAATTGTAGAATTGCCTTAATATATGAATTTTAGATATATATCTCCTATGGATAAAAATTTATATAAGAGAGTCGAGGAGACTCTGTCGTCGAATATCGGCTCGGCGCTGGCAAGGGGGGCACTTGTAAGCCAGTACAGAGAGATGGGTATAACGCCAGAAGAGCTGGATTGTGATAATCTCGAAGAGCTTGCAAGGAAGATTGATGAGGTATTCACTGTGTTTTATGGTAAGGAAACAGGGGAATATCTCTTTGATCAGTTGATGAAACTCACCTGCGCCGGAATACCAGCACCAGCATCGCCAGCAAGATAACCACTGTATGCCCGCATATCCCACCATCCTCTCCTTTCCCAGGCGGTTCTGTCGTAGTAACTGGCGGGGACGTGGTTACCTGCGGTGCTGGTGTCTGAATAATTGTCGTGGTTGTTGTGGTTTTGAAGACAGAACCGTTTTTTCCGCCAAATGAGAAGTTGAGGCTAAAAGGCAACAGATACTGATGATTAGACTAATCAGTTGGCTTTTAGGCGAATCAGGAGAATGCGGGGGTTGCTGCCTCGAAGTAGATGTTTTCACTGTCGTCTTTTAAGACCTTTGTGTCGCCAGTTCAGACTTTTATGCCTTCTCTTTCCAGGGCTTTTTTGATCCTTTCAATCTCACTTTGGAGATTATCGAACCGTTGTTCGATGAGGATATTTGTCCGGGAAGTATTTTCCGCTATCTCTGGTATGAGCGCTGTGTTTTTTGCTATCTCCGGTATTCTGGCTGTGTCCTCCCTGATCCTGCTAGTGTCTTCCTTTATCTTTGATGTGTCCTCCCTGATCCTGCTGGTGTCTTCCTTTATCTTTGATGTGTCCTCCCTGATCCTGCTGGTGTCTTCCTTTATCTTTGACGTGTCCTCTTTCACAGACTTGAGTATATCCAGCATACTGACTCCGATATTGG
>WAQR01000133.1 GCA_015520145.1 Candidatus Hydrothermarchaeota archaeon | reverse complement strand
GCCAATCTCCACACCACCACCTCCAAGGCTGTTTTTCCACCTCCCTCCATACCCCCCCTCCGATAGATAAGACCGTTTTAAAACTCCTCTTCTGAAGAAGTCATCTCTCAGTTTCTTAATTCCAAGTTCTGCTATTGACTGAAGAAACAAACTTTAAAAACTCATCATCACTCAAATCGCCTGCAACCCAGACGACTGAATTTCCTTTTGCAAAATAAAAATTTCTCATCCCCATCCCTGTGGCTGTATAGACCACGATGTCATCGAAAGTGATATTACCTGCCGGCATAAAAGAGTTCGAATATCTTATCCCTGACGCCATTTCCTCTAACATCTCATCGGCAGAAGTTTCGTTTTCGGCTATCCCGATCCAGACCTTTATCGGCCGGCCGTCACCTGTCTGGTAATCCTGGATACGGACGTCTACCAGTTTTAGCTTTCCACTGCCATCATGCATCATTTTCACTTCAGAGATTGCGGCCTCACCGCTCTTTTCGCTGATAAGGGCAATATCGAGATCCTTCGCGTCCTTATGTTCTAAGAGGGTATCGCTGCCGTTATCTGAAAACTGTATCAGAAAAAAGGCAATAATCACAGCGGTTACAAGGATTCCAGAACGAGTAGACCTTTTCATTTAGACTCACATCCTGGCCAATGACAGGGGATTTGGGATGCCATTTTACCTGATATCAATCCTCAAAAAATCCCGTCGCATCGCCTTTGTCAATTGATACCGCATTTCTCCTGTAATAATTAAACAGTCTTTTCCCCCAGGCAACTGCTTTTTTGTCTTCACAATAAATGCCGTGATGGATGTCAAGGAAACCCTTCCTATCCTGGAACGTGACCAGTACCGCCCGGCTTGTTACTACAAGACCTACTGCAATATCATTGTTTAGAAACAGGGAGGCATTGCTCAAAGAGAGGAATTCCCTCGTGTTTCTTTTAAAACTGCCATTAGAGATGGTCTTTAGTACATCCTCTGTTGTGATGAGAGATACTTCAACTCCATCCTGTGCCACCATGGTTAGTAAATCTGACCACTCTTTAGTGACGATTGAGGAAACGCCGAGTATCCGGGTTTTCTCACTATCGAGCATCCGTGATACCTGTTCCAGTACCTCGAAGGGATTGACACTGTTACCGATGAGTCTGGAGTTACTAAAAACAGAAAACTTTTTTAAAAATTGTTCTGGAAGGCAGTTGAGTCGGTGGGTACTCAGGTACTTCCCATGGCTCTCCAGCAGGGCAGAGGTATTAATGCAGCCAAGAATGCGGTGCATCAGCAGTTTACCTGAAGGGGTTATCTTATATTTTGTTCCGTTTTTCTCTATCAGCCCCTGTGCTTTAAGATCATTTACAATGGGGACGAGATTCGGGGAAGTGCTCTTTGTTACGTGTTCGAATTCTTTAAGGCTCACCGGACCGTCATTTAATGCTTTAAGAATCTGTATCTTCCTCTTTGATCTGAATAACTTATGGAGATTGTTCATTCCCTTTTCAAACGCACTCATGAGGTTCCCCCGCTAAGCATGGTCATCCATGTGTCTCTGTGCTTTAAATAGTTTTCGGATTTGTCCATATCTGCTAAAATAAACAATTATTGTAAAACCATAATTTTTGCCATTTATTATGGTGAGAACATAACTTTTAGGGTTTATTATGGTGAAACCATAACTTTCGCCTATTATTATGGTGTGAGCATAATTTTTAGCATTTATTATGGTAAAACAATAATGAAATGGTTTTTATTTGCAGAAATATTTATATATGAGGTAGGGATAAGAGAGTGCGAGAAGGAAAGAAAAACAGAGGTAAGGTTCGATTGACTCATGAAACATTACCTGAAGATTGTGATAAAACAGGATACGGACATAAAGAGGATATTTAAAATGATAGGAAGCAATAACCCGGATATCTTGAAACTTGAAAGCGGAAGATGTGAATTCAATAACCGCGTGATAAGGTACACCCAAATCCTTTCGAGGGACGGCTGGTGTGTGTCGGATATAAATCTCATATCGAGATTCAAAAGTTCTAGCAAAAAATTCAGGGAACACCATTTAATCAGTGTTACCCTTGCCGATGAAGCAAAGCGAGGCAGATTGAAAAGAAGCGAGTTGCTAAAGGGCAACGATGACGCGGGTTTACCTGAGAGGGTAAGGAGGTGAAAGAGAATGGCAATGAACGCTGCATATCTCGTAGCTCAGTATATTTCAAACTATATGAATCAGCATGGGTATGATGCGACTCTACAAATGCTGGCAAACATAGTCGGAAGTGCGATAGCCGGCTGGATAGTAGGAACATTAATCCAGGGCGGAATTGCCGCATTAGCATCTGCACTAGCATCACAGGCGTGGCTTCTTAGTTGGCTAGGCGGTCCGTTTGGAATAGCGAT
>WAQR01000132.1 GCA_015520145.1 Candidatus Hydrothermarchaeota archaeon | reverse complement strand
AATATAATATCATGGACTATTACGATAACTTTACACGGGGAATACAAAAGGCCGGTGTTCCCTGGCGCGATAAGACAATCTATTTTTTCCTTCTTTAACCATATGGGCAAGAGCGTTTGCTCGATAAAAATTCTCTTGATCTGAGAAGTATTATCAAAATTAATCAATTTGAATCTTATATTCTTTGAATTGAATGGAAATGTGCTCTGGTTATTTTTTGAGACAATGAGAAAAAAATCCACATTCGGATCTAAATTTATAAGATTTTTAATGAGATTAGTCAAAAATGTCTCTGTGCCGCCCATCTGGTTAGGCTTAATGGATAACGTATTTATTGCAATTTTCATTTTAATCCCTAACGCCTGAGATATGCTCGCGAGCTAAACCCCTGTTTATGCATCTCCATTTTGTTTAGAGAGAAGGAGGACATAATCGCCATTAAGAGCCAATAATAAAGAAAGATAAAAGAAGTTCCCATTTCAACGCCAATCAACATTACACCAAAAAGAGAGAGGTAAGATATAATAATAGATAACAAAAAAACTTTCTGGTCCATTTGATTTGATTTGACATATATTCTATACATTTTACAAAATAAATGGCCATTGAATAATAAAAAGAATATAGTTCCTAAAATGCCCAAATTGGCCAAAAGACCCATAATTAAACTTGTTGACCGAGTGCTTCCAATACCAAGTCCTAATAAGGGATATTGTAAAAACTGTTTAAAATTCTCGACAATATAAAACCAACGCAATGCTCCCGACCCACTTTCGAGCATTAACTTACTGATGAGAGTTTTATAGATAACATCCACGAACGATACTCTAAATATGGTATCAAACAAAAAATATATGAAAATAATGGCAATAAATATCAAAAAAATGATTCTAATCGCATGTTTAAAATAATATGCTGGCTTAAACAGGTGTAAAGACATAAAAAGAAGCGAAATTAGTAAAATAATAATTCCCATATATGCTTTTGTAGACAGTGTCGCCATAAGTCCGACAAATATAAAAGTAAATATTGGAACGGTCCAATTTTTAATCAGTAGACTTTTTTTTCTCAACATAATCGGAATTGCAACCATTCCAAATATAAATAGTAAGTAGCTGGCAATATACCCGGGCTCGCCAGTAATAGAGTACATTTGAGGGATGCCAAGCACATATTTATTCCTAAAACTTATATCTGATGCACCTAATAAATAGAAGATGTTTTCGCTAGTTCCAGTATACCCAAATACTCTTAATAACATATTAGACAAACCAACTAAGATTACTAAAATTCCTAAAAAGATAGATACCTTAAATACCTTTTTTATCCGTTCAAGTGAATTCAATTCACTACCTAGTATTAAAAATGATAACGCGCCAAAGATTAGATATATGTACTGTGTTATGTTTGTTAGAGTAAAGTAAAGAGGCTCTATTCTAATGGGATATAGGCCCCCCCCATAGGGGAAGGTCATTATATTCCCATCTATATAAAGTGGCATTATTAGGGAAAGACCTGCAATAAAAATAAATAAAAATAAATAAATGTTTTCTTTTGATTTGTAAATCTGAGTGTGACCTGATACGCATATATCCATAGATTTGCGTATGATTAAAAGTGTCATGAAGAAAAATGGAGTTCTAAGAAAAAAGCTAATAGAATCTATGTATAATATCGATGTATTAAAAAATGCCAATGAAATTATGAATGTCCAAAAAAGATATTTCCTGCCAATAATAAAAAGCAATGTCCCAATAGGGATTAAAAAATATCCAAATGGAGATATTTCCATTGCCTTTCCACCTCATAATAATTTCTTAAAATCCCCATATAGTTGATCTTTAATCATTTTATAGTTATCATTAAATTTGAGATTGACTGAAAAGTTCCCTTCTTTTCGTAAATCAAAAAGACATTTTAAACCTTTCACTCTAAAATAACCTGCCTGAATTTTGTCAGCAATTCTAAATAAATTAAATCTCAAACCAAATTTTTGTCCAAAATCCTTTTGGTGCTGAATACTCTCTTCATTTGACTCATTTTTCTTATAAATAATTTTTCTCCAGATATGATTCCGATCCGCTGAAAGTATTTTATTTATGTGATAGAATTTATATTCTTTCCCGAGCCTCAACCAGAGTTCGTAGTCCAGGGCAGATTCAGAATGAATATTTAGTTTATTTTGGGTTATAACATGCTTCCTAAAGAAAACGGATGGTTGAACAATATAACAGAATCTTAGCAACTGTTGAAAATTAAACTTAGGTAAAATTCGAACTCTTCTAATATAATTGCCTCCGTCTATGTGAACTGCGTTACCATAAACGATATCAGTTTCAGGATTCATCAAAAAACAATCTACGACAGAGGATAACGAATTTCTATTTGTGTAAATATCATCAGAATTCAACCAACCAATGATCTCCCCTCTAGCCATCTCAAACCCCTTATTCACGGCATCCGCCTGCCCTTCGTCAGGCTCAGAAATCCATCTCATGTTGTAGGTACCTTCATATTTCTTGAGAACCTCTATTGTGTTATCTGTTGATCCACCATCTACAATAATATGCTCTATATTAGAATAATCTTGATTCTTCACGCTGAGTATAGTATCCTCTATGAAGCGCCCCTGGTTGTAGGAGGGGGTTACAATGGAGACTAAAGGAATATTTTTCACAAAATCACCTATAAATATCCTAATCCTTCCAATCTTTTCTTTATTTCTTCTTCCTCTCTCTTTGAATATATCGCCTTCGATTTCCTCTCTGGGATATTGAAATGTTCATCTGACTTTTTAATATTTATTCTTAGCAAACATTTTCCATCCATATATTCAGGAACATCTATACCAAAAATCGATAAAATTGTGGGTGTAATATCTTCGATTTTGTAGATTTTTGCAACATTTGTTCCATATCCTTTTAGTATTAGTATCCCCTCCTCGCTGTGATCTGCTTTTCTCCCTTTAGATGGGCCGATCCAAGTCAAGTCAAAATCGTTATAGATCATATAGTTAAAACCAAGGGAATTAAAGATTATATCAGGACATGAATTAGAATCTACATCGTAAACTTCTTCTTTTGTGAATATTCTCCCTATTACGTTTTCACCGGTTTCTGGATGTTTCAGTTCTTTTAGTCTTGATATTATCTCTTCTCTCATCGCACCATAATCTTCAGGTTTTATTATACCGAAAGAATATTTATTTTCTGTATGGATGTACACTCTCCCCATGAAACCATAAGAAAAAGCTTTAGTGTCTTTCCAATTGATCTGATTGTGGAATTCATTTAAGGGATTTTGAGAGCTTAAGATTGTATCCATATACGAGCTATGAATCACTTTCTTAATTGACATCTTCCAATCAAAAGGTAGTTTTCGCCCCGTATCTAAAATAGTATTAACTATTTTGTTTTTTATACTCCGATTGTAATCTTTCCTCTTTAAATAACCCCAATTCTCCAACAAAGTATTGATATGTATTTCACCCTTGATTTCCTTCATACCGTGGTCAGAAACAATAAATACATAATCTCCTGAACTTACGTTTTCGAGAAATGGTCCAATTTTTTCATCTATGTACTCATAAAAGCGTTCGACTGCACTGATCCCTGGAGATATCTCATAGTCCCATAAATAATGCTGGATCCAATCTAATCCCATGAAAACTACAAAGAATACGTCCCAGTCTTCTCGTTTCATCAGCTCGAAGGCTACTTTTGATTGAATATCTGTCAATTCTTTTATTTCTTCAAAATACTCTCTTTCTAGTCCTTTTTTGTATGAGAATCGGGGATGAATTCTATAGTTTTTCTTTTTCAGGTACTTCATTAATTTTGCTGGATGTGCATAAGTCCCCTGCTCAGGAGATGATAGGCCAGAGATGAAAAAGGATTCCACTTTAGGAGGAGGATAGGAAACTGGAAAGTTTACAATGCCAACTTTGAAACCGTTTTCATTTAGAATTTCCCAAAGAGTCTTCGCTCTAAGTGAAAGTGAACTAACAGGTCTAATTGAATATGTCTCTGGATCTTGCTCAAAAAAGTCAAAGATGCCATGCTTTCCAGGATTCACACCAGTAATCATGGAATTCCATGCGGCAGGAGTTATTGGTGGATGGGTAGATTTCAGTGGTGCAGAGATTCCATCTTTGATTATCTTCGTGATATTTGGGAGTTTGTCCCTTTTGATTAAGGGCTTAATAATATCCCAGGATGCTGCGTCCAGACCAATTACTATACATCGCGTCATAACTACCTCTTTTAGATGAATCTAATAATAACTTTTTTCGTGGTCTCCATATTCATTCCCGTTCTCCTCTCAATAGCCTCTAACATCAAAATATCCTCTTCGTCAAAGCTCTTAGTTATTAGCAGTGAAAAGATATAGGCACCGATAAATATGACAAAAAATATCGGTAGCATCCACAATTTAATTGAGATATTATTTACTATGAGAGAGATCATCAATGCAATAGCGAAAGACACAAAAACCGGCTTGAGATATTTTTGTGTGATAGGGTGAATTTTACTATAATGATAGAGTTTAATAGATGTCACAATATTGAAAGCAAAATACGATATCATCGTTGCAAGTGCCGCACCCATAACTCCATAGGACGGGATGAGGCTGTAATTAAGTAAAATATTCAGAGTAGCTCCGAAGAAGGCGATCCACATTAGCACCCTGGACCTGCCAAGCACCATCAAAGTCATGCCATTTGCCCCCAAAAACGTGTGAAACGTGAACCCAAGGGCAAGAAGGCGTAGAGTTAAGGCCGCGCCTACATAGCGTTCGCCGAATAAGACATTGAGAACAACCTCAGGGAACAAAAAAATTATAAAAAATACCGGCAGGGTAGCAGAGAATATCCATTTGGTGAGCACCTGATAAGTCCTTTTCAATTCAGGAATGAGGTCTTTGGAATACAGGTGTCCCGCAATGGGCATAAAAACGAATCCAAGAGCTCCAAGGGGAAAAATCAAGAGTCTGGCAGGAGCAAGTCCGGCATTGTAAAGTCCAACATCTTTGGCCTCACGAAAGTAACCCAACATCAGCGTATCAGTCCAGTTGAATACCATCCACATTAAGCCAACGCTCAGAAGAGGGATTGAAAATAATAATAACTCCTTTTTAAGAGCCCCCACTTTAGTAGCGAATATATGGATGTTCAGCTTTTTGTAGGCACACAGTGAAAGACCAATTGACATTATAACAATAGAAAGCAGATAAGCGTAGAATATACTTATGAACGGAAGACCTGCTGCGAATAATATGGAGATAAAGAGAAGGAAACTTAAAGGTCGTGCCAAATCCTGAAAATATACTTTTGGCTCAATGATTCCATGGCCCCGAAATATCGAAATGACAATGCCAGATATAACAGCGAATGGAACTGAAAGAGAAATTATTCTTAAAGGCTCGATGAAGCCAGAAATACCAAAGATTTCCTTAGAAATAAAGCCAGATGATAAGTACAAAATGAGAAATGATATGAAACCAGTTACTATACCGATTTGTAATGAGGAAGCTATTACAGCGTTTGCTTTTTTTTCGGCTCCTCTCCCCCTTAAAATCGATATCTGCCTAGTAGAGCCTTCATGTAGTCCAAGCATTGATATAAGAGAAAAAATACTCACCAGTGCAATAGCCAGCGAATAAATCCCAAACTCTGCCTGTGTGGTATATCTCACAATTAAAACTTTACTTATAAAACCCAGTAATAAGCCACTAATAGAACCCGCGAAAACGATCGCTGTACCTTTTGCCGCTGTTTTCAATGAAGAATCGACGATATTTGACATCTATTATCAACTCAATTTTTTTGGTACTTTATTGGACTTCATCGTAAATTCACGGTACAACGACTTTAATCTTAACAACGAAATAACTATCAACATTATATCATTAGTGTATGTTTTCATGTCTTACTATCTTCCACTATCCCCTCGTACCACTCCACCGTTCTCTTAAGTCCCTCCCTAAAATCTACCCTGGCCTTAAATCCGAACTCCTGCTCAGCCCTGCTCACATCCAGGCAGCGGCGGGGCTGGCCGTCAGGTTTGGAGGTATCCCAGATGACCTTTCCTTTATAACCGGTAATCTTAGCGATTAGGCTTACAAGGTCGCGAATAGTAATCTCCATCCCGGATCCGAGGTTAACAGGTTCCGGTTTGCTGTACTTCTCAGCAGCTAACAAAATGCCTTCTGCCGCATCTTCCACATAAAGGAATTCTCTTGAAGGTTTTCCTGTGCCCCAGACAACGACCTCATCTTTGCCTTCTACCTTCGCATCCACCATCTTGCGTATCAACGCGGGTATGACATGTGAATGTTCCAGGTGGAAATTATCACGCGGGCCATAGAGGTTTACAGGGAGCAGGAAAATAGCGTTAAATCCGTACTGCTGGCGGTACGCCTGGGCCTGCACCAGCTGTATCTTTTTGGCAATGCCATAAGGCGCGTTGGTCTCCTCCGGGTAGCCGTTCCACAGGTCGTCTTCCTTAAAAGGTACGGGAGTAAACTTCGGATATGCACAGACCGTGCCGACAGCCACGTATTTCGCAACACCTGCCCGTCTCGCTGCCTCCATGAGCTGGATTCCCATCATGGCATTATCATAAAAAAGGGTTGCTGGATATTTCCTGTTATACCCGATACCTCCAACTTTAGCAGCAAGATGTATCACAACATCAACCCCCTCCACCACCTTTTTACAGCTTTCCCATTTCCTGAGGTCTGCTGCCCTGCTCCTTGGGACAATAATATCTTCTTCCAAAGCGCCCCTCTCTATAAGCTTCTCCACTATAAAAGAACCAAGAAACCCTGCACCCCCTGTTACCAGTATCCTTTTTTCCCTGAAACACATCAGTCTGCACCCCACCACCTATCCGGGAATTTCTTTGCCAATATCTCATCACCTTCGCCTATGGGTTCTAGACCTACGGCACGCATGTCTGCATCTACCATTATCTTGACCAGGTCGCTGAAGGTCACATCTGCATTCCATCCAAGCCGTTCCTTTGCCCTGGCAGGGTTTGAGAGGAGTTCTTCCGTCTCTGTGGGTCTAAAATATCTGGGATCGATCTTGACCAGTTCCTCCCAGTCCAGATCTGCATAATCAAAGACCGCTTCAACGAACTCTCTTACAGAATGCGACTCACCTGTTCCGATGACGAAATCATCTGGATTGTCCTGCTGGAGCATCTTCCACATACACTCGACATATTCCGGGGCAAACCCCCAGTCTCTCCTTGCATCGAGATTTCCAAGATAGAGATAGTCCTGTTTTTTGGCTAGGATACGGGCTACTGCCCTTGTAATCTTCCTGGTGACAAATGTCTCACCTCTCCTTGGTGATTCGTGGTTGAAGAGTATCCCGTTGCAGGCGAAGATATCATAGCCTTCACGGTAGTTGACAGTCATCCAGTATGCATAGACCTTGGCAGCTGCATAGGGGCTCCTTGGATAGAATGGTGTCTTCTCATCCTGCGGAGGGGGTGTTGCACCGAACATCTCGCTGCTGGAAGCCTGATAGAACTTCGTGCTGTTCCCGCTCCTCCTTATCGCTTCAAGAAGCCTGGTTGTACCAAGGGCGGTGACGTCGCCGGTGAATTCCGGCATATCAAAACTCACCTTCACATGGCTCTGAGCACCTAGATGATATATCTCGTCAGGCTTTATATTGAATATCAGATTACTTAACTGTCCTGCCGCGGTCAAATCCCCGTAATGGAGGAAGAGCCTGGCATTTGGATCGTGGGGGTCGACATAGATATGGTCTATCCTGCCGGTATTGAAGCTGCTCGACCGCCTTATTAGACCATGCACCTCGTATCCTTTGCTGAGTAAAAGTTCTGCAAGGTAAGAACCGTCCTGTCCGGTTATGCCTGTGATCAATGCTTTTTTCATTGTTTTTCCTCTCGGTTTATTTACCAACTATCATATAAAACTATTTTTCTGTGTTACCATGATTGTGTTACCATGATCATTTTCTTTGAATAGATATCACAACCCCCTACTCATCACCTATATCTCTCTGATGAAAACCGCTCCAGCCCCCCATCAGATAAGATTCTACAAAACTCGTTAAAAGCGATGGATACCTCCTCACCGCTTTGATAAACGCCGCTTTTTCGCACACTAAATCTCTCCAAAATAATCATCATCAAAACCGTCTATCTTTTTTAAGTTCCTTGAGTATACGCCTCATCTGCACCTGCCCCTTATCAGCAGACATCCACTACTTTTCATGAGAACTTACATGCTGATGCATAAAAGAAAAATGCCACCAGGAGATATAACACCTAACCCTACATATCATATAACTCTTGAAAAACGCTGCAAAGATACCGGCCAAACTACACTCAATTAAGAACACCCCGGGATGGCCATATTGGAACTAACTTGCAACTGACCTCTATAAAATTCAAAAAGCCTTCTTCAAAGCGCCCATCAGTCCTTCGGTAAGCCTCTCAATATTCTGGATGTCTTCCACGAGTATATCATAGATTATCTCATCATCAACTTCCCAATATATATGAACCAATCTATTCCTGAATTTAGACATCTCTACCAATTTTTCAACAAGCCCTTTATCAAGAATTCCTTCCTTCTCCATTATCCTGAACGTATCAGCATAATCCTCTGGAATTCTAAATCGATTTCTGGAAATAATGTGATTGCATATATCAATTGATGCCTCAATCGCAACTATCAGGTAATATTTAGCACTGGCAACCATGTGCTTGTTTTCGAGAAAATCTTTCTTTCCCAGATTCGTAAGCTCGCTCAAACTGTTCAATGCATTAAAAATCTCTGAAAAGAGTTTTGATATTTTCTCTTCATCATACTCCAAGACCAATTGCCTCTCTCCTATAGGAATCCCTATAAAACTTGAAATCCTGATATTCCACAATGGTTAAACATTCAAAATCACTCCTTTTACTTTCGTCCTTACTGAAAAGGAGCATGCCATGTTTTATTACATTAAACCTGAAAGACAAAGGCGCGTAATTTATTACCCTCACATCAACATGAAAATCCATAATCCTTCCCAGCTCGTTTTCAAGAGTAAGTTCATATCTCATAGTTCCACTTTTGTTCTTGGTATCTTGTAAATAAACTCCTATATCAATATCTCTAAAACTACCTTTAAGAAACGAGCCATATAGATAAACAAAAAGTATCTCACTGCGTTTATACAGGGTATTCCGCAGCTTTTTTGATATCTTTTTTCCTGCTGATGTATCAATGGTATGAACGTTCATATATATTATATCAATTTTTTCTACATTATATAAATATAACTACGGCACTATCTCAAAATCTAGTGAAATCTAAGTTTTTGACTTCCATCTCTGCCTTATAGTACGTCTTGATACGGAAAGTTTATTAGTGTGCAACACTGGAAAATGCGACTGTGCCTGTCTTTATAGTTCCACTCTCTCTACATGCCAGATGGGGAACAAGCAGGCCATTATCAGCAGACATCCACTACTTTCCATGAGAACTTACATGCTGGTGCATAAAAGAAAAATCCCACCAGGAGATATAACACCTAACCCTATGAGCTCTCCATATAATTTTTGAAGAACGCTGCAAAAATACCAACAAAAAGCCCCAGAATACCTGCGATCACCACGTTCAATTT
>WAQR01000131.1 GCA_015520145.1 Candidatus Hydrothermarchaeota archaeon | reverse complement strand
CTGCTTTTTTACCGACCTCAATTGACCCGATTTCGCCTTCCATTCCAAGTGCTCTGGCACCGTCAATGGTTGCCATATCAAGCGCACGCTGGGCAGGCAGGATTGTCGGGTCCCACAGATGGGCCTTTTGCAGGAGGGCTGCAACCTTCATTTCCTCGAGCATATCCAGGTTATTGTTGGAAGCTGCGCTGTCTGTGCCAAGAGAGACCACGACATCGTGTTCAAACATCTCAGGGAGAGGGATAACAGCACCAACAGCAAGCTTCATATTCGATATAGGACAGTGTGAGACCTTTGTTCTGGTCTCTCCAAGGATCCTGACCTCTCCTTTGGTCACCCATCCTGCATGAGCCACGAGGATTTCAGGCCCAAGGAACCCGATATCGTCCAGGTATTCTACAGGTCTTTTTTTGTGCTGATTTAGTGAGTCGTTGACCTCCTTTCTGGTCTCTGAGACGTGGGTATGTATCCTGGAATCGTGTTCTTTTGCCAGGTCCTTGGCTTTAAGAAGCGTCTCCCTGGAGCATGTGTAGGGTGCATGGGTGCCGATAGTGGGGATAAAGAGTTCAGATCTGTGCCTGACCAGTTTTTTGAACAGGCCAAACGCCTCTTCTGGACTCTTGAATTCACAGGTTGGGAAATCCAGTACACCCTGGGAGAAGACTGTCCGAATCCCGCTGTTTTTTGATGCCTCTTTTACAGCGTCTCCAAAAAAATACATGTCATGAAAGGTTGTCGTTCCTGATTTTATGAATTCCAGCATCCCGAGCAGCGTCCCTGTATAGCAGTACTCCCTGTTCAGTTTTGCCTCAACAGGCCATATCCTGTCCTGGAGCCATGCCTGGAGCTGCATGTCGTCTGCATACCCTCTAAAAAGTGTCATGGCCAGATGCGTGTGGGTGTTTATAAATCCTGGTAGAATGGCCCTGTTTTTCCCGTCTATGACTTCACCGCTTTTGTCCAGGTTTTTTCCTATCTCAATAATCCTGTTTCCATCAATCAGGACATCTTTATCTTTGATTATCTCCCTTTTCGTGTTCTGGGTTATTATATAAGAACAGTCTTTGATTATTATCATGACATAATTATAAGGAAGATTTGATTTAAAAGTTTAATTGTTGAACATCCATAAATTTTATACTGCTGCAAAAACAATGGTAATCCATGGCCAAAAAGAGAGAAAGGAAAGCGGCTGGAAAAAGTAAAAGTAAAGAAAAAGGTGAAAAAGGTAAAAACAGGTCAAGAAATATAGTATTAATCATTATTTTAGTTGTATTCATTGGAGTTGGGATAAATATATTTCATGATTCTAAACCTGTTAACAGGACCGAGGCAGGATCAAATAATAGTCTAGATCACCTTACAGAGATAAAGGTCATTTACTTCTATATTCCAACATGCCCCAACTGCCAGGCAGTCAAACCCTACATGGCATATCTTGAAAGCAAGTATCCGCAGGTGACGTTTTATAAATACAACGTTAAGGAAAACGAAGGAATAAGAGAATTTGATTATTACAGGAAAAAATTTGATAATAAGAGGGGTGGTGTTCCATTTGCTATATTTGTAGGTAAAGATACGGAAAAGGCATTTTTGGGTAGAACCGATGTACTGAACCTGGAAAAATCCATTGCCGAAGAATTGAATCTTCCGCTGCCGAATCAGACTTATGAGATCCCGCCAACCAGGGTCGGCAACTGTATCGACTGCCACCAGAAAAGGGATATCCCGCCGCCCAGCACATATTCTTGTGAAACGTGCTGTCACAGCACCAGTGCAGTAACACATTGAGGTAACACATTAATAAGACACCAGTCGCTATATTTGTCGCTATATTCAGTTGGTATTTTAATCGATATTTTAATCGCTACTGCTACTCTTTTACAATAATGTTTGAAAATGCAAAAGCTCTGTTTTTAATAAGGTAGGGGATAAAATTGAGAAAGGAAATTGAAGGGATACTGGTCAGGGAGAATGGCCAGACGTGTATAAGGACTGAGGATGGGAAGACCCTGATTGTCTATAATCTATTTGACGGGCTCAGCGGGAAGAAGGTCAGGATAACTGTGGAGGAGTTAGTGGAAGATTCGGAAGAGGGAGGGAGATAAGGAGGTGAACGAGATGCAGAATGTTCCATCAAAAAAAGCTGTTTTGATTATTGCACACAAAAATTTCAGGGACGAGGAACTCTTTGAACCAAAAAGTGTCCTGGAAAAGAACGGGATTGATGTGGTGGTCGCATCTTCTTCCCTGGATACTGCTACCGGGATGCTTGGGGCGAGAGTCGATCCGGATATCAGGATAGATGACATAAAAGTCGAAGATTTTGACGGTGTGGTGTTCATAGGCGGCAGTGGGGCAAGGGAATACTGGGACAGCCCAACTGCTCATGCAATAGCCAGAAAGGCCATGGAATCTGGAAAGGTCCTCGGTGCTATATGTCTTGCCCCGGTTACACTCGCCAATGCAGGTCTGCTTTCCGGGAAGAGGTCAACGGTGTTCAATTCTGAGATAGAGACCATAAAATCTAAGGGTGCGATTTATACCGGAAAAGGCGTGGAGATTGATGGCGATATCATCACAGGGGAAGGGCCTGGCGCGGCAGGGGAGTTCGGTGAGGCAGTTGCCGGCAGTATACTGGAGAAATAGAAAAGTTTTTAAGTTGAGTCAGGCAACAGCATTTCCAGGCAAATTAAATGAAATAATTATGAAATATTTATGAAATAATTACAGTAAAAGTAAGGTAAGTAAGGAAT
>WAQR01000130.1 GCA_015520145.1 Candidatus Hydrothermarchaeota archaeon | reverse complement strand
TTATATATGTGGTCTGGATAAGAGAGTGCGAGAAGGAAAGAATGGAGGTTAGGTCCCAGGCAAATAAAATCACGAGTATTCAATCACAGATGAATACGAGACGGTAGCCTCCCTGATAGATACCGAGCAATTAAAAGCCCGAATCTCCCGATTAGAGGGTTTATCTGACTGGAAACCTCGCCTCCGCCGAGGACGATTAGATATCCACCGTTTGAAACATAGTCAACGATATTTTGAATTTCATCTGCAGTTATATCCTTTCTGGGGTATGGATAATTGTACGGGGCTGCAAAATTTGAGGGTGACGCGATTGAGGCGACCCATAAAGTCAGGAGTAGTTGTAGTTGTGCAAAGTTATGCGCATAACATGCTCCAAGTAAAAATATATATATATAAGTCCCCTCATTATGTGATGACAAGTGCACTGTATAATCTTTTTAGAGTAAGAATAAAATAGAGAGGTAGATATATATAGTGCAGATAAATGATAAAAAAGGTAAAAATGTAAATTCAGGTTGGAGGTGAAAAAGTGGTATTTCTAAAAAGAGCCCAGGAATCTATAAGGGACTACGATACAGTTAGATATACTGTATGCGACAACATGTGCGAAAGCGGCTGTGGTATGAAGATCTTTTTGAAAGACAACCGGATTGTAGACATATTTGGTGATGAAGAGCATCCACAAAACTACGGTTCTCTTTGCTGCAAAGGTACAGCCCAGATTCAACATGCTTATAATCCCCTGCGCTCGAAATATCCCGCTATTAGGGAAGACAATGTAAACGGAAAATTCAGTAGGGCGACCTGGGACGAAGCCTTGGACTTCGTTGCAGATAGGCTCAAGTATATCAGAGAGAAATGGGGCGCACATGCAGTTGGGTGCCACAGGACAGGACGGTCCAGTTATGGAAACAAGCTTGGGGGAGCAAGGTTTTTGGCAATGTTTGGAACACCGAACGTTTACGGCCAGGGACCATTATGTTGCGAGAGTCCAGGAGCTATAGGACAGTACGTCTATGGTGCAAAGGAGTTTTTGAGGCTCTTTAATCCATGTCAGGACGCAATGAACAGCGACACAATATTTCAGTCTGGTTCGAATGCTGCAGCACTGGAGATTATCACAGAGAAATGGTATCTTGAAGCACAGGATAAAAATGGTGCGTTTTATATCTGCATTGACCCGAGATTCAATGCTACAATGGCAAAGGCCGACCTTGCGTTCAGATTGAGGCCGAGCACAGACGCATATCTTGGCTTAAGCATGGCAAATGTCCTGATACACGAGATCGACGGTATCGACCATGAATTCATAGCCAAATGGACAGTTGGATTCGAGAAGTTTGCAGAACGTGTAAAGGGATACACACCGGAGAAAGCAGAGAATATCACCTGGTGTCCCGCAGAAGATATAAGACTTGCAGCAGAAAAGATTGCATATCCAAGAAGGACACACTTTACAGGGTGCCTTGGAACTGCACAGCAGTATCCGACCGCACAGGGTAACAGGGCGTATCAGTTCCTCGTTGCAATAACCGGTAATGTAGGTGTAAAAGGTGGAGGCTGGAACTGGCTGCACAACTGCCGACCAGTCCTTAGTGCAGGGAAAGATCTTGGACCATATATCCAGAAGATCAAAGAACCAATCCTTTCAGACAAGATAATCCCCTGGGGAGATACAGCATCAGCTTGTATGATTAACCCGGGATATACAGGGAAACCATATCCAATCAAAGGGCTTATATGGAACGGCAACCACATCCTACAGTGGCCGAATAACAATAAGGTTAGAGAATTCATGAAGAACCTCTATTGTGGTGTGCACCTCGCATTCACTCCAAACGAGACAGGAAGCTGGATGCATGCAACATTCCCGATAACAAGCTTCATGGAGCACGAGGGTGTTGTTCACCACGGTAACAACAGACACTGCCAGTGGCACAACTGGGTCATTCCAAGACAGTGGGAATGCAGGGCAGATATTGATTTCTGGGCAGGGCTTGCCAAGAGGTTCGAGTTTGCAGAAGCCTACTATGCACCAGATGGCAAATCCTGGTGGAGAGACAAGGAGCAGACCGAGATAGACGAGAGAATTGCCCAGGACTGGTTCCATTCGCAGGAATCGTTTGTCGCTGGAATAACCATGGACAGTATGGATCCTGAGAAATCACCAAAAGGTGGAGTAATGTGGCCTGCTGAGACCAAGGACGAGGCTATGATGTACTCAGATCCCGAGGCGACTATCAGGGGCGCACAGTGGATCATGTACAAGGAAGGCGTAAACTATCCTGGTACTGACAAGAGATTCCCGACTCCGACAGGAAAAGTCGAGTTCTATTCAGAGGCACTTGAGCAGATAGGATTTAACCCACTCCCAGACCACTGGGAAGCAAGTGCAACACCAGTATCCAGGCCAGACATATACGAGAAATATCCGCTGATACTCTCGACAGGGAGGCTTTGTGCGCACTTCCATGAGATGGGACACTGGTGGCCATGGACAGCCGAACTTGAGACACACATGTTCTTCAATGTGAACACCGCGACAGCAAAAGCGCTTGAGATTAAGGACGGAGATACGATCGTCGTGGAGAACGATCAGGGTAAGGTAATCTGCCCGGCATGGGTAAATGAGATGACCGACCCTGGACTGGTCTGGGC
>WAQR01000129.1 GCA_015520145.1 Candidatus Hydrothermarchaeota archaeon | reverse complement strand
TGGAAGACCCAGGTATTAACTGCAAAAGCCCTTGGAATGGGAGACCAAAAATACGTCTTAGAAGAGATATGAGAGACAAGAGTTTTATATGTCGTCAATTGAAAAATTTATGGTGGATGAAATCAAGGAAAATGGTGAAAAAAAATGGCGGATAAGGTAGATAATAATTTATGGACAAAACAGAGAGAAATTGATTTCTTCACCAAAGCACTAGAAATAGCAACACCCGAAAAATTATTTTACACAACTAAAGATGGAGATTATTATGCTTATTGGCCAAAAAATTACAAAGGACCAAAAACAACATTACAGAGTAGAAATGCATTTATTGGAGCATATACTGAAAAATGGTCACAGGAGATTCTAAGTAAAATAGCAAAAGAATTAAATGCTTATGCAGTAAGAAACGTTGTTTGCGAAGAATTGGAACTAACCAAAGCATCTCCTACAGATATAGCAATATGCAGGACGAATTCTGTTTTTCAAAGGCCTGAAGACATCATGGCAATTTTTGAAGTTAAGATGTCTGTCGTATGGAATTGGGAATTTCTAAAAGGTAGTGCAGATAACTCATTGAAATGTTTAGGAGATTACAAAACACATAAAGGAACCCCCGGTTTATTAAGATCTGACTCAATGCTTAAAGCAATAGGTAAAAGCATAAATGTAAGAATTGCATCGTTAAAATCTGCAAGGATTCCAATCATAATCCTAGGGAATACACCTGTAGCAAAAAGCTATTACAAAAAAGTTGATAACCTAAAAGATTGCGGGATAATACAAGGGTTTTGGTCATTAAATCCAGTCCCTTTAGATAATGATGGAGAAAATATAAAATCAACAGAAGGCAAAGGTTTTTTCAGATTTGATTCGTTTCCTGAATTCAAAGAACACCTTTTGAAATTACTAAAAGAAGAAAGAATATTCTTTGCAGGTATGACAACTAAGAAAGAACTAGGTAGATTTATTGAGATGTCCAATAAAGAAGAAACGTATGAGAAAAAAGCTGAAAAGTTCCTAAGTTTGATGAGAGACCTAAAGTTATTAAAATAATGGCAACGAACAAAAGTGGATTTCAATCCATATTAAAAGGTGGATCGATTATTGGAAGGATGATTAAGATGAAAACTGCCCAAAGAAATGAAGATAACTATGTGTCAGGTGAATTCTTTCCTGATAGAGTATACCAGGCGGGGGATTGGATATGTCCCCTTTGTTTGCGGACTTACCACAAAGAGCCGGGCCAATTCAAATACGGCGCCACGCCCCGTGAAAACGAGAATTCGGTTGCTCTATGGATAGAATCACCGGGGTGCTGCAAGTGGACACAAATTATCTCGCTAGAGGAATTTCGAGAGCTTTTAGACCAACATATGCTTAAATTAGGATAGAGAGGTAGGCAAATGAAAACTATCCAATCAAAAAGAGGTACTCAAACAAGTTCGTTTGGTTCGCCGGGTAGAATAAATCATAATTCTACCTCTTTTTATACCAGCAAATTATACGAAGGTTTACCAAAGGAGGAGAAAGTTGAATATATAGAAAATCAAATCCCTCCACAGTTTTTAAATAAATTGTTTTGTAAATCTTCTGAAAAAATGGATGAGCTGCCAGATAATAGTGTTCATCTAATGGTGACATCACCGCCTTACAATGTTGGGAAAGATTATGATGAAGACTTTACACTTGAAGAATACTTACAATTCCTAAAAAATGTATGGAAAGAAGTTTATAGAGTGCTTGTTCCAGGTGGCAGAATCTGTATTAACATCGCGAATTTAGGGAGAAAACCCTATATCCCTTTGGATGCTTTCATAGTAAAAGATATGCTAGACTTGAGTTTTTTGATGAGGGGAGAAATTATATGGAACAAAGGTTCTAGTGCAAGCCCTTCCACGGCATGGGGAAGTTGGCTTTCTGCTGCCAATCCTACCTTAAGGGATATCCATGAATATATCTTGGTCTTCTCTAAAGGTACATTTAGTAGAAAAAATATCTACAAGAGGAAAAACACCATTTCCAAAGAAGAATTTCTTGAACTTACCAAAAGCATCTGGACTTTCGGAGCAGAATCCGCTAGAAAAGTAGGTCATCCCGCTCCGTTCCCTGTTGAATTGCCGTTAAGGTGCATAAAACTTTACACGTTTGAGAATGATATCGTACTTGACCCATTCATCGGGAGTGGAACTACTGCTGTTGCTGCTCTATTATCAAATCGTCGCTTTGTGGGTTATGATATAGAAAGAGGATATGTTGAGATAGCAGAAAGACGTATTAAAGAGATTTTAGATAAGAGAAAACAGAAGAAGATAACTGAACTAATAAAATCCTGATTATGCGCGTCCTGTACATTCATCCAAAATTCCCGTACCGCGGAAAAGACCTGTTTCCAATTGGCCTTGGATATCTTGCAGGTATCTCAAAAGACCGTGCTGATATCATGGTCATTGACGAAAACGTCGAAAGTTTCAGCATTGCAAAGATAACAGATTTCAGGCCGGACATCATCGGCATCACGGCAACCACACCATCCTTTCAAAGGGCGCTGGAAATCACAGGGAAATTGAAGAAATCAAGCAATGCAACAGTTGTTATGGGCGGTGTTCACGCGACATTCAACCCTGAGGAAGCACTACTAGGCGGCGCTGACATAGTGGTCAGAGGTGAAGGCGAAAAGACATTTTCAGAACTCATTGATTTAAAAGACCTCGAAAAAATAGACGGAATCTCCTACAGGGAAAACGGAAGATTCGTCCATAACCCTGACAGGGCACTTATCAAAGACCTCGACGACATACCATTTCCAGCACACGATTATTTTAGAATTGAAAATTACAAGATAATGTCAATCATCTCGGCTAGAGGCTGCCCCTATTCGTGCGCCTACTGTAGTGCAACGAGGTTCTGGAAAAACCAGGTCAGATATCGCTCCACCAAAAATGTACTTGAAGAATTAAAGAGAATCGCAGAAATGGGATTCAATCTCGTGCGTTTTATGGACAGCACGTTCACGCTCGATAAGAAACGGGTGCTGGAGATATGTGACATGATCAAAGACGAAGACCTCGATATCAAATGGAGCTGCGAGACAAGGGCAGACCACCTGGACGACGAGATACTCCGTGCCATGTCCACATCAGGCTGCAACTTGATATGCATGGGCATTGACTCGGCCTCACAGGAAATCCTTGAAAGATGCGACCGCAAGGTCGATGTAGCAGTAATGGAAGCGGCATTTGAAAAGGCAAGAAAATACAAAATCCCTGTAAGGGCATATATCACCTTTGGATTACCAGGCGAGACTGAACGGAGTGTAAAACAGACAATAAAATTCCTTTATAAAGTAAGACCCAGACAGATACTGATGTCGCTTGCCACTGCATATCCCGGGACAGATCTTAGCGGCGGCAGATATATAAAAATGCATCCAAACTGGGTAGCAAAGTTCCATGGCCATGGTCCGGGTGGAAATCTATACCTCCCTGAAGGCATGACAAGAAAAGAATACATAAGACTTGCAGACTATATGCTAAAAGAGATTAAGAAGTGTACACACTACTCACTCTACCCAAAACTGGAAAGATAGACTTACTTATCCAGTAAACCCTAACCACAACGCTAAACTATCCTATCCACCTGCACTCTTCTTGAAAACACCGTCCCTTCTCATATCCTGAGGTGTTAAAAGAGCCTAGCAGTTATTTGCGCTTTAATGGATTGACTCCGTTTTTGGTTACTATTTCACTTTCATATCTCTTGATAAGTTCTTCAAACCTTTTTGGTAGACTTTTACGCCGCCACTCTACAAAATCCATAGCTCTATCTCCTTCCATTTTTGTCCATTCATGCACGTATGTTCAATATCCACTCATTCGTCCATATAGTTGTGTACGAGTGTTACGATGTTCTCATTAACCAATAATAAGTGTTTAATACATATATAAGTTTTCTGAAAACAATATTTCTCGTCCCATGAGAATTTATCTTCTTTCCACTGAGTACTCGTAAAAAACGCTTTTTTTATAATTTCTCAATATGTGCTGCCTCTCATTAACCCCCAGATGGTCTGTTAAAAGCGGCCTTATTAAAAGCGGGACATTGATATTCTTAGCAAGTTTTTCAAGATATGGATAGAGCTCCAGAGGGGGTCTAATTGAATATATCAAATCAGCGTCTCTATAAAGGTTTATCTTCGGCACCACCACGTCATCATAGATCGTTTCAGGATTATCAGGATTTATATCGACTGCAAGGACATCCAGGCCAGATTTTTTAAGCTCTTTTAAAACCGAGGAATCTTTACCTACCCCTATCTCCAAAACCCTTTTTGCGTCTGGATAATTATTAACAATATATTCTGCAAAGTCTTTATAATCCTGTATCAATATAACACCTTGATAACACCTTAACACTTTCTATATAGAGCCAATTCAGATTGAAAATATTTTCGGTTGGTATTAGTGAGGATATAGACAATGCTCTTGATAAGAGAATTTAGACCCATTGATTTAAGAAGGGTTTATGAGATAGAATGTAAATCATTTAAAGATCCATACGATGTGATATCTCTATTAAATCTCTATGAGATGTACCCTGAAACATTTCTGGTCGCTCTAAAGGGAGGGTTTGTTGTAGGTTATGTCATATCGCGGGTGGTGGAGAATAGGTCTGAGCCCAGGACCAATTTGAGCCTATCGAACATCCCGACTATGGGTTTTAGACGGACTGGACATATCCTGGCAATTGCCGTAGACCCTTCATACAGGAAGCAGTATATCGGAACATCTTTAATGGAAGCGGTTATAAGAAAACTTGAAGAATTTGGAGTTGCAAACATCTGGCTGGAAGTGAGGGTATCAAATAAAGGTGCGATACATTTTTATAAAAAACTAAATTTCAAAGAAGCAGGAGTCCTGCACTCCTATTACACAGATGGTGAAGATGCAATCATATTGAAAAAGATCATTTATCTGGCTTGAAGATTGTGCTCTGCGACTGTGCGCGATTACCTACTCTAACCTTTAACCTCTACCTCAATATCATCTCGTCTTTGCATCGTTTTGCCAGTTCTCCAAGCCTGTTTGCGACACTTCGTGGGATTATCTCGTTGTTCTCTGCAAGGACATTCGAGATCCCCCATGCCAGGACAAAAATCGCATATTTGTGTTCAGCCTTGGTTCTGTGGATATGGTGGGGGCTGATTCCCAGACTGGTATATCCCTCAAAATATGTTTTTGAAACTCCGTTATCTATAAGGAATTTCATGAGGTATATCAGTAGCTGATGAAGATGTATCAACTCATCCTTATACATTTAATCGCCTTCAACTGTGTTTGTCTCTTTTTTATCTCTCTTTTGTCTTGTGGACTTAAAAAGTTTACGTGAGTTTTTTGGGTTTTCATACGTTCAGATCATTTGGAGTTAATAGACGGAGGTCTGCTGGCTTTTTTGTTATGTTTCCTACTTTTGCTCCAACCAGGTATTCCACATCTTTTTCACTTGCGATTTCTACAAGCCTCTGGGTAACCACCCCATCAAAGATAACAACAGTGACTTTTTCTTTTGAGTTCTTCAGTGCCATGGCCAGGTCTCTAACCGCCACTTCTTTGATTATGTTCGTCTCCTGGTCCAACAGGTATGCCTTTAATGTGCCTGACAGATCGCTGAAATATTTTTTGAACTTATTTAACTTTCCATCTGCTTTCTGCGGTTGTGGGAGGGGTTTAACCTGTATTGGTTTTTGTGGCTTGGATATCTTCCTATCCTGCTGTGACTGCTTATTTTGAACCCCTTTCGGTTTTCCGCCGGCGGGGAGATTTTTTTTGGGTAGCAGACTCCCCTTTATTTGCTCTGCGGGGATTTTGTTTCGAAGACTTTTGAATATCTCCTTTTTTGTCAGCTCTTCCACCTCTTTGCCGTCCGGCGCCCTTGCAACAAAGTCAATCTCTGCGACCTGTAAGAGCTCTCTTATTATCAACTCACCACCACGATCACCGTCTGTAAATACTGTAACAGTCTTCTGTTTGCTCAAATCGACAATAGTTTTTGGAGCACTTGTCCCCTCAACAGCAATCGCATTTTTTATTCCGTTTTTAAGGAGATTTAGGACGTCTGCCCTACCTTCGACCACGATAATTGCATCAGAATCCTTTACATTCGGACCTGCTGGAAGGTTCTCCTTTCCAAACTTTGTAATCTCCCTAAGTCTTATTGACTCTTTCACTTCATCTGTTATCTCGAGGCTGTCAGGTGTTATATCCTCGACCATTGTGCTGAGTATATTTTTTGCTCTATCTATCACCATCCTCCTCTTAGATATCCTGACATCTTCGATGCGCTCTATCACTATCCCTGCCTCGCATGGTCCAACCCGGTCTATGGTCTCCAGGGCTGCTGCAAGGATTGCGGTCTCTATTTTATCCAGGCTTGAAGGGATCTTTATCAATCCTTTTGATCTCCCGCCTTTTGTCTCTATGTTCACCTCGATTCTTCCAATCCTGCCTGTTTTTTGAAGTTCTCGTAAGTCCAGGTCGTTTCCTAGAAGTCCTTCTGTCTGGCCGAATATTGCCCCGACCACGTCAGGCTTTTCAACAATGCCGTTTGTTTCTATTTTAGAATGAATGACATATTTGGTTGTTCCTAAATCAATCTTACCCATTTAATATTACCTCCTTTGGTAATTCATTTTAACAACACTCCCACCTTATTTAAAAATAACATTGATACATTGGAGATAGGGTATATAACTCTACTTATGATAATGTGATCGCATTTGTTATTTATATAAGGGAGAATATTGATAAATTAAATTACTGATTATTTATATTATATATTAATTTAATTTTAATATCCATCTATTAAAATGTTTTGTAACGTCTAAAAGATTGTTCTAACATGAAAAAATAGAAAGCATTAAATATACTAAAACTAAAAGTCCTCTCGACAGATATGAACAAGATGAGTGACATGAGTGACATGGATAATATAAGTGATATGAATGCCGATAAGCTCTTTTTGAAGATAAAAAAAGACGCGTACATAAAGACCCGGACCAGGGTAAAGCTATCAAAAGGTGGAGAGAGCAATTTTTATTTTGATAACAAACAGGTGACACTCGACCCTGAAGGGATTAACATAGTCGCTGACCGTATACTGGATATCATGGAAAACGAGCATATAAGTTATATTGGAGGGCCGGAGTCCGGGTCGATACCCATTGTTGCGGCAGTTGTTACAAAGAGTCTTTCCAGACCCGCGCAGGTTTACGGGTTTTTTGTCAGAAAAAATCCCAGGACACATGGAAGGATGCTGAACATCGAAGGTAAGTTCAGGCCAGGTGAAAAGGCCGTACTTGTGGATGATACCACAACCACCGGCGGGTCTCTAATCGATGCATATCAGGAGGTTGTCAGGAGTGGTGGGGAAGTACCACTGATAATATCGCTGGTTGACAGGGAAGAGGGTGCTAGAGAGAACATAGAAAAGAGAGGGATCAGGTTCATCTCACTTTACAGGAAAAGCGATTTTGATTGACACAGGGTGAAACAGGGTGATTGATTTGAAATTTCTACCACGACTTATCGCATGGGAACTTACAGGGATGTGCAACTTAAACTGCGTGCACTGCAGGGCATCTGCACAAAAAGAGAGGGACCCGGAAGAGCTGTCCACAGACGATATCAAAAAGACAATTGACAATATTGCAAGTTTTTCCACGCCCGTAATCATCCTAACAGGCGGAGAGCCGCTTGTAAGGGAGGACATCTTTGAGATAGCAAAATACAGCACTGATAGAGGGCTTAAGACCGTCCTGGGTACAAACGGGACGCTTATCACGCCTGAAATTGCAAAAAAACTTAAAGAATCAGGAATAAAGCGTGTGAGTATAAGTCTTGACGGGGCATCGCCTGATGCACATGATGCCTTCAGGAAGCGTGACGGGGCATTTGACGGTGCGATGAGAGGCATCGAGACGCTAAAAGATGCAGGTATTGATTTCCAGATAAACACGACCGTCACAAAACAGAACCTTGACGAGATAGAACGGGTATTTGACCTCGCTGTAAGACTTGGTGCAGTGGCACACCATATCTTTCTCCTGGTGCCTACTGGCAGGGGTAAGGCAATAGAAGACGAGGAGATACCTCCAGCCGAATATGAGCGTGTGCTTGGCTGGATGTATGAAAAACAAAAAGAGATGGAGGGTAAAGGGCACGGCAGTATGAGAATGTTCATGAAAGCGACATGTGCCCCGCATTTTTTCAGGGTGGTCGACCAGCGGGAGAAGGAAAACGGCGGCAGAGGGCTTTTGCAGCGGGTGGGACGGGGGCGGCTGGATGCCATGTCCAAAGGCTGTCTTGGCGGGACAGGGTTCTGTTTTATATCGAGAAAAGGCGATGTCCAGCCATGCGGATATCTGCCGGTAACTGCAGGGAATATAAAAGAGACGCCGTTTAGAGAGATATGGGAGGATTCGAAATTATTCAATGATCTAAGAGACCCGAAAAAATTGAAAGGAAAATGTGGGCGTTGTAAATACAAGTTGATATGCGGTGGGTGCAGGGCGAGGGCTTATGCGAAATATAACGATTATCTGGAAGAAGAACCTTACTGTGTCTATGAGCAGCGTCCTGATTTGGTATGATGGCTTATGAGGACTAATAAACTTCATTCAAAGGCACTGACTGTCAACACAAGTTTTATATGTAAAAAAAGCTTATTTATAGTTATTGATATAAAAAATGCCTATTAATACACCAAAAAAGAGTTTGACTATGAAAAAATCTCTTTGACATTAAAATAAGAGGGAATAAAAAAGATGGTGAATCATTGGATGCTGGTGGTTGACCCCGAAACCTACAAACCCGGTGGCAGAGTGGTTGGATTGTCCGAGCGGTGGAAAGAGAGTCTTTTGAAGGTAGAACCAGGTGACCTCATAGTAACATACATGGCCAAGAGATCAGAATTTGTAGACATAAGCAAGGTCGTTGAAGGCTACCATTTTGACGATTCCGGTAAGGAGAACGGCCAACCCCACAAGATCAGAATAACAGAAGTGTTCGTTCCAGAAGAACCCATCGATGCTGCAGAACTGGTATCGTCACTTCGATTTGTAACAAATAAAGAGAAGTGGTATGTACATTTTAACAAAGCAATGCAGGAGATACCATCAGAAGACTTTGAGTTCATCTGGAACAAGATGGAACACCGAAAAGGGATCATGGGCTATCGCTCGAATGCCAAGAGGAGAGAGCAGATAGAACGGCAACTGAAAAAGAGGGTACCTACAGGTGTTCCTGGACTTGATGAGATAATCGAGGGAGGGCTTCCATCAAATTCCTCCATACTTGTGACAGGGGGGCCAGGGAGTGGGAAGACCATACTCTGCATGCAGTTCTTAATCCACGGGATAAAAAATGGCGAACCCGGGATAATCATATCCATGGACGAACGCCCTGAAGACCTTAGAAGAGAGGCGCTGAAATTCGGATGGGACCTCACAAAATACGAAGACGAAGGGATGCTCGCCATAGTGGATGTATCATACCCCAGATCTGGCCTGCCTTCAAAGGAGAAGTATAAGATGAGCATGCCGTTCACCCTGGACAGTATAGTCACCACGACATTTGATATAATAAATGATATCGGTGCGAAACGTGTTGTCCTGGACTCCCTGCCAGCGTTTGGCCTGCACTTTGAAGACGAATCCGAGGTACGTATCGCAATACACAGGCTGAACAACCTGCTGCTCGGCTCTGATTGCACGTCTATTATTACAAGCGAGATCATACCAGGTCATGAGGGTATCAGCAGGTTCGGGGTTGAGGAGTTTATTTCAAGGGGCATTATCTTAATGGAACTTTTAAAAGAAGGGAACGAGTTCACAAGGAGGATGACCATACTGAAGATGCGTGAGACAAATTACAAACTCAGGATGTATAAGTTCAAGATAACCAATAAAGGTATAAAGGTACTTCCAACCGAGGTGAGGATCTGACGGAGATAATAGATAGTTATAAAAACGTGGAGATAATCAGGCGTGACGAAGATACACCCCTCTACCACCTGAAGACATCAAAACTCAGTAATGAGGAATATCTGATAAAGAACACGGTACGGGACATTGCCATTATGGAGATCAATATCAATCCTGCTGGGAT
>WAQR01000128.1 GCA_015520145.1 Candidatus Hydrothermarchaeota archaeon | reverse complement strand
TCAATGGGGTTATTGAACTTGCTGTTGTTATAGCCTATCCTGCCCTCCCTCTGAGCACTTATGGAAGAAAGGTCTTCCAGGCCTGATGGGATCTTCGATAAAAGCCCCGGCAGCTCTCCTGTTGCAAGATACATGAAGCCCACATACATCGTCAGTACATAAAGGAACATTATGAGAAAAACAACATATAATACCTCGTATGGCTGCATGTATGCCCGAAGGATTATCGACAAACTCGGCATTACCAGGATAAAGACTGCCGGGATGACATACGACCGCCAGTCGTCAAACAGGGCGAAATATTTAGCAAACAGAAACCACCATGCAAAGCTTAAAAAGATAACGCTGTAAGGTACGAGTTTCCAGGGGTGCCTTTCAAGATATATAAATACTCCGACACTGACACCTGTAAGTAATGACACAAGTAGCAGGAATTCCCCCCATCTGGAGGGTTTAAGGGAACCGGTCTCTGCATATTGCCCCACTATCGACCTGTCTTTCATCAGCGCCTCCCTTTTGCCAAGCTGCTCCAGTTTTTCTGAGATTTTCTCACCCACAATCCTCTGCCTGATTACCTCCTCCACCAGCGGCCGTGCATACATAACAAAATCTTTAAAACCTTCATCCACTTTCCTTACAACCATCCGCTGTAAATCAAGTAGCCTGTAAAGTCCAAAAAAACATGCGAGCGATGAATAGGCGGTTACCAGCATTAACAAAATGCGAAAGACCATCATACTGTCAAGCTTAACCCCTTCCTTTGCAAATGTGACCAGTATCTCTTTTGACAGTACAAATGTGCCAATACCAAGTACAACCCCACCCATAGCTAGACCGATATATATACCCAGTGGATGCTCATCTGGTGGAAGTACCTCCAATTTCAAATCTTTTGAGTTCATATCGCCATATCGCCCTGGAATATAACTTGACATTTTAGTATATTACTTTATTGGTTATCGCCGTTGGTTTATCGCTGAAGATGGAAACATTCTGCCAAACCCGATGAAAGTGGGCTTTGGGACAATATTATTCTATCCCTCTTTCCAATGCCAGTTTGGAACGGGCACAATACCTTCCAGGTATGTGAGGTAGCAGAGGCGCTTGATATTGTGGCAGATCCCCCGTAGATAGTCTTCGGTTTCTCTTCTGGGGTCGAGGCGTTTTCGAAGGGGCCCTGGATTTGCCCTCGTCAGCATGGAGAATCCGGTCTCGGAGATGGAACGCGAATGGTAATCACGCAGCCACTCTTGAGGGTTCTCGGATAAGTCCCACAGCATGTCAACCCACTCCTTCACGCCATACCGTTTGAGGGTGACATTCCTGCGGGGCAAGAACCTGGGTGCGACATCGTACCCTCCGACAAGACTGCAGATTGGCCTGGTGGCAAAGACGCCGTCGCCGAGGATCTGCTCCATGCAGGGATGATTTTCGACCGCTTGAGCCATCACCTCTGGGAAGATACTTGTCTCCCCTATGGAGTGGTCGGTTGTCGAGGTCCAGCCTGCAAACAGCTTGTACTTTGTGCCGATGCCTGCCTCCTTGTACACGTACTCATGTTTGGAATCCGGGGTTGAAGCAAGTTTTGATGAGGAGGTCTTTCCTTTTCCCCTGGAGTTTTTCCCGTTCTGGCGCTGCCGGTCCTTTGCATAATTCTGTTTCACAGAAGTAGGCGTACCTGAGGCGTCGACAGAAAATACCTTCTCAAGGTCGCGTACCGGCTTATTGGTCTGGTTGAATACTACGTCGAGGATCTTTTTGACATCCTCCCTGTCGTATCCCCGCTCTATGGTCTTATACGAGAATTCCTCGTGCAGTCCCAGTTTCTCTGAAAACAGGAGGAGGAGTCCTTCGGCAACGCGGTTTGGCGCTCCAAAATAAGACTGCAAGAGGAGTACCTTTGCGATGTCCGGTGCCTGCTTGGGGGGTCGCCCCGGGCCTCTGGGTCCTGAAGGCATGTTGGCATCCATCCATTTTTCCCCTGAGTCTACCAGTTCTCTGATGAGGTCGATCATGTCGGCCATCTCGCGGCATTGGGCTATGTCATAGTCCCTCCAGTTGATCCTGGTCTTTTCCCTTTTTTCCTCGTAGGGAAATTCGCCTTTACGCACCTGGTCGATGATCTTGCGGAGGAGGTCGCCTCTCTGCTTCCGGTTCATTGCAATTGGGGATTTATACCACAAACTATTTAAACTTATGGGTGTATACACCCATAATATGGGTGGAATTCTCATTGCATTCACCCTTTCCACAGGAAAGGACAAGGCAAGATCAAGCAAGTTTAGCAAGGCCTTCTTTGGCCAGGCAACGAGTTCCCACGGTGGAAAATACAGGTATCGCCGGCGAGGATTCCTCGATGAGATACCCTACGTGAAACTTATCCGAGGCGTCATAATCGTTCGAAAAGAGGACGCCGCCCAGATACTCAACTTCCTACAAGAATTTGGGACAAAAACCTATGTCCGAGAGGTGATTCTCACCCCAGAGGACAAGGAGGCCTTAGTAGGGTCAGGGCCCTCGCAAAAATAATATTGTCCCAAAGCCCCTTGTGACGTAACCTTTTTACCTTCAAGGCTGACATATCAATCTTGAAAAGTCCTGCATTTTCAGTCAAAAAATCCTTCGCCAGTGCTTCTGCATCCATTTCACTCTTGAGCGCTCCTCTGCCGGTGTCATAGTAACCATAGAGTTCTCTGATCAGCTTTCTTTTTTCATCCCACTCAACCGATGAAAATTTACCGCCGTACTTCGCTTTAAACGCTTTCACCTCACTCGTCTCATTACGCACCGCCATTCCAACCGTCAAATTCCTGGGTGTCGCTTCAAAATACACAGGACCGTCCAGCGGCCCGCCCATAGGGCCGCACAGCTCTCCATTGGGACCGCATACATAGCTGTACTTTTCTATGGTCGTCCTATTTACCTCAACTGCAAAAACCTGCGCTGGCAGTACTGCCAGAAAAACACATATCACAAAACCGATTAACAACTTTTTCATTTCCTATACCTCCAGATGATAATTAATGTCGTGGCTATTGCCAGTGCTGCCAGACCTACAAAAATAGCAGATGACGAATTGACTGAGCCTTCATTTTGCGCTGGTGTAGCCACGGCTGTATCCTTCTTATTAGTAATTTTATCGTTCACTGCACCCTCAGCACTTATACCTCCATCTGCTACTACAGTATACTCTTTATGAATTATTTCGCCGTTCACTGCATCAATGAAGAAATACGCGCCCTTAAAATATGTTCGCCACGTAAGACGATACTCTAATTTCCCGTCTTTCATCTGAGGTAAAATATAGAGTTCGACAGATTCTACTCTCCTATACCCTTTAACCTCGTTCTCAGCGATTCTTATCGCCTCTTCCTTTGTTATCTTCGGTTCTATGGAGATGTTTATGTCGGGGTAGAAGTTGTTGCCGAGGGACTTAATTATAGAGTTATTGGACAGCGTAATACCTACTTCACCTCTGTACACTGGAATCCCGTTATAGGTTTGTATATATTCTATGTCCCAATAACCGAACTTCTTATTCTGACGTAACCTTTTTACCTTCAAGGCTGACATATCAATCTTGAAAAGTCCTGCATTTTCAGTCAAAAAATCCCTCGCCAACGCTTCAGCATCCGCTTCACTTTTCAGTTCGCCTCTGCCAGTGTCGTAGTAGCCATATATACGCCTAACGCAACCACAAACACTATCCCACTCTACAGACGTAAAAGCATCACCATACCTCCCCTTGAACCCCTCCCATTCCTCTTCCATTCCTTGAGGGATTTCTACTTTCTTCTTGGTGGATATGATGCCGTTCTCTTCAACTGCAAAAACCTGCGCAAGAGCAAATCCACTAACACCTGAACCGATGATCAAAATCACCATAGCAGCTCTAACAAACCTTACTCCCATCCTTTCATCCTCTGGTAAGCCTGTTTAATCCTCTGATATTTAAAAGCTTTTTCTTCTCATCCCAATCAAGCGATGAAAATTTACCGCCGTACTTTTCTATGGTCGTCCTATCTATTTTAACTGCAAAAACCTGCGCTGGCAGTACTGCCAGAAAAACACATATCACAAAAGCTATTAACACAAGACTTCTAATTCCTCTCACCTCGTAAGTCTCCCGAGATATTTCCCTTGCTCGAAAATCTTCATATTTACTTCCTCGCACCCCGCAGATGCAAGTCGAAATGACAACTTATCCCATTATATAATTTTAGATAACCTCGAAGTTCTGCGCACTCCCCCAACCATTTTTGTTTTTCGTTTGAACAATGCTATCTAACATGGAGAATTTTATTTAGATTGCTGACCTGTAACCGCCTTGCAACACCAACCCATCTGGCAACAGGATTCTGATTGTGTAGCACATGTCAGTGGACTGTATCCCCTGTGACGTAAAACAGTTTCTAAAGATACTAACGCACCCCGGGTTCATCCTTCTCTTCTACCTTCTTTTTGATCTCCTCGATCTCGTCTGCCAGAGCATGGATGCAGCCGGACAGACAGGTTACAGGCATATTTCCTTTCGCAACATTCATGGCGGTTGATTTTACTCTCTCAAGCCTTGTGAGGGTCATGGATCTGCCTCTTTTATATCTCCTTTGATTTCGCAGTTTTGCCGTGTCAGGACGAACATACTGTTGGCAAGATTCCTGGGGTAGCAAGCATCTGCTAAACCAGGATTATGCAGCTTGAAATATATAAATATTGTGCTACCCCATAGTACCCCTAAAATGTGGCTCGGAAAAGCAAATATGCTTGTAAGAATGTGATACCAGATAGGTCTACCAACATGATTGAAGGAAAAGGCAAATTCATCAACCGCCCGACCAAGAGCGGAAAAAAGACTTATGACAAGTATTTTATATATGTTCCTACTGAGATTGCCAGGGATGGGCTATTCCCATTCAAACCAGGTGAGGAACTGCGTATTAAGATAGATGCAAATAAGAAGTGTTTGATTATCACGAAGGGTTGACAGGCAACGATTATTGTGAAATTTGATACTAACGCACCCCGGGTTCATCCTTCTCTTCTACCTTCTTTTTGATCTCCTCGATCTCGTCTGCCAGAGCATGGATGCAGCCGGACAGACAGGTTACAGGCATATTTCCTTTC
>WAQR01000127.1 GCA_015520145.1 Candidatus Hydrothermarchaeota archaeon | reverse complement strand
GTATAAAATATTATCGCAATCTATCATATATTCGCCCATATATTCGCCTGTAAGACCAGTACAACTACTCCGACTGATGCCATTATTATCATCGGTTTTGAGAGCCTTTTGGAGAACTCCTTTGTACCGCTAATCCTGCCGATTAAAATCTTGTTCAGAGTACTCCCAACAGCCGCTATTACACCCGCATATGCTGCGGTCTGAGGCGAGATACTGCCGAGGGCGGCAAGAGATGCCAGAGAAGCAACAACCGCGGCACTGCTTATGACGCTGCCCAGGATTGATGCGATATAGATGCCCGTCGCGCCGTAGATTTTGATATAATTTACAATCAATGATATTGCTGTAAAGAGTAATGCAAATTTTATTGACGGCCATATTGCAAAAGGTGATTCAATTGGTACTTCTGCTTTTTTTGTCTTCTTTTTTATGCCGAACAGGTAGAAATACGAAATACCTGAAACAGCCATCAGGATCATGGGTACAAACATCAGTTTTAATACTGCAAGACTCACGACACCTGCAATAACCAGGTTCCTCAAAAACATTGTGACATTCGACATTATTATGCCACTTACTGCGGCAGGTACTAGATTCTTATTCTTTTTTATTTTCATTGAAATGGCACTTGTTGTTGCTTCACTGTTTATAAGCCCTCCAAGGATACCGACTACAGGAAGCCCTTTCTCCACCCCAAACCTCCTTAAAGCTAAAAATCCTGCAAATCCGATTGTAGCTACAACTATTACCACAAGTATCAGTGTCTTGGGGTTTATCAGGTTGAAGGCATCGATTGTCTTATCCGGTACCACAGGATACAGGACGAATGCAATGAGACCGAATTCCAGGGCGTTTTGAATCTCTTTATGTGTCAGTGTCTCTTTGAAATTCTCAGAGTATCTCTTCGAGACCAATATCGCAGTGATAATTATCCCGCTGGATATACCTTCCAGATACAGGCCGAGCCCGATGATGACCCCTAAAAGGAACGTAATGATAAATACAATAGGGGTGGTTATTCCGATGTCCCAGAGGCTCATATTCTTTACAATCCCCAGAAGAAGCCCCATGAAGATTATTCCAAAAAGTGCGACCAGTACAAAATATCTCGCATTGAGCCCCTCTGCAATATAAACACTCAATGTGCCGAACATCGAGACCAGCATGAAGGTGCGCATGCCTGCAATTACCCTCTCTTTCAGTTCCCTTTCTATCCCGACAAGTCCCCCGACTGCGGCGGATATTACCAGCATCTTTAAAAATTCTAGCTGTATTTCCATTTTGACACATTCTAATTTCCTGTATATTTATAAATATAAACGTGTTTATTATTATAGACAGGTTCAAAGTACCTCATACCCTTTCCAAACCCTGTATTGAACGGAAGCAGTTTTGCAAGCACCTTATTGCTCCACTCAGGATGATACTTCTTGTTCCTGTCCATCTGGATAAGTACCCAGACCAGATAACTGCTGCCGTAGTCTATTACAAAATATGTACTTATCTGGTTCCTGTTTAAAGTGTCCAGGATCTTCTGTTCTGCATCAGGGGATTTTGGCACATTGAAGTATGTAATCATGAGATCGTCTTTAGCATGATAATTTATTGCCCCGCTTTTCCCAAATTCGTCGATACTCACAATGAAATAGACTGGCAGGTTATCAGGGTTGTATATCTTTAAAAAATCTGAAACATTTTCTTCAGGCGAGGTGAACATAGTGGCGACATCAATATTCCTGTTCCCACCGCCGGGCACCCGGGGGCCTACATTCCCGCCGTCAACAATCGTCCTTCTTTTAGCAAACGTTTGCAGGGAATATCCATAATCCCACCAGTGGATCAAAAGTGCGTTTTTAGGCGTATTTGCATCGATCCATTCTCCAGCATCTTTCCATGGTTCAATAGAAGCATCTGCATACTTTTGGGCCGAAAGTATAGATATCCCGTTGACCAGGACGGGTACCAGGATTATAAGGAGGGCTGTGTAGATTGCTGCATAATACAAGTTTTGACTCATCCCCCTGTATTCTTTACTGGATTTACCAGATTTTCTTGATGTTCTCTCCTTCCTTGCTTTTTTTATGATTTTCTGCAGACTTATGGCAAAAATAATACCTATAAATAACGGCAGGATAAAGGACATGAAATATGACAGCCTTATCATCCACCTGAACGAGGCTATTCCAAGTAACATGAACAGGATAAGGAAGATGGTATTGAAGTCCCTTTCCACATATAATCTCTTCAATAAAACCGCGCCGGCAACAGGTATTGCTAGGAGCAATATTCCAAACGTGGCTTTAAATTCAGTAACGCCTGTGGCTCTGTAGTAGGCGACAGTATCGCCAGTTATACCTTTCTCATCTGGATTGAAAATGAAATTATAAGCGAAATCGTAAACAGTGGTAATAATCCCTGTTTTTCCTGTAAGATAGAGTAAAACGAGGAATCCGATAAATGCACCGCCAAATATCACCCTGGCATCAATATCTTTTTTCTGCCTCTCTTTTATATGGGCTATTGCCACAGGGGTTAATGCAGCAAAGAGTGTAACAATCGAGAACGAGAGGAGGGCTTCGTTCCTGATTACATAGGATGCACCAACCGACAGCAGTAATGGCAGCAGGGAAACTGCTGTAAAAACGATGTATGAAATACATACATTGAGATATGTGGCAGGTCGCCTTCTGGTAAATACGCTTATCAGGATGTAGCTTAGAACAGAGGACGAGATCAGGCCCTGATAAAATGACGTTCCGCCCCAGGTGTTTGCTGCAATGATAAATACAAATCCCCCAAGACCCGCGTAGCTAATCTGTTTTTTCATCTCTGATTCGTTTGTGGACTTTATGAAAAGATACAGCATTGAAAACAGGAGCAGTGTCCCCAGGCTCTCCTGGCCGGTGTCCTGGGCAGTATTCCTTGTCATTGCAAAATGTGAGAAAGAATAAAAGACTGCTGCGATTAGACCCGCCTTTGGACTGGACGTCAGTTCTCTCCCTACAAAATAGGCCATGACCGCAGTCAATGCCCCAAGAAACGGTCCTAAAAAGAACATGTACTGGAACATTGCATCACTGGTCTGGGGCATCCCAAGGGATCCGAGCAGTTTGAAAGTAGTACCTATGGCAAATGGAAGTACCAGGAGCTCGTTTTGCAAGACCCTGCCTGTCGGATAGTACGCCAGCTCATAGATGGTCTTTCCATCGATATTTGTGAAATATTCTGTCCTTACACCTGCAAAATACAGCGCAAGCTGATACCACCAGTATGAGTCAGGGTCTGTGAGGAGGTTGTGTTTTGTAATATATCTCATTGAAAATGCTACAAGGAAAATTCCAAGGAGAATTACCCATATTCTATGCTTTTTTAGTCTTCCAATATCAAGCTCCATTAAGGCACCACATTTAAAAAGGCATCTAGCATGACTTAAACTTTTCGCTGCTCGTTCAGCTATTTTCAGCCTTTTGTCGGGATTAAGGGGATCAACCATGAGAGGAATGCATCTGTACTCCTGGACTGTATTATGATCTTACCCGGGCCTGTTAATTCGCAGACAAGCCCCTCGCCGCTGAACAGCGTTGACTTCAGTCCGCCGATCCTTTT
>WAQR01000126.1 GCA_015520145.1 Candidatus Hydrothermarchaeota archaeon | reverse complement strand
TTTTTCCTCAGGAGCTGTTTTTTCAATGTAAAACCTTCTGGTTCAAGCAGCTTTTTTATCTCTCTGCCCAACTTGGAGAGTTCTGCTGAAGAATTGAAATCCAGATCAACGGAAATGCGCGGTGGCTCCTGAAAATAAATTTTATAAAGGGCAGTTCCTCCCTTGAAAACAAGAGGCAGTTTCCTGTCATTGATCAGCTTGAGCACTCTCGTGAGCTGATGGTCCTTTTCTATCATACCCCTGGAAAACCCTGTTTTTGCACTCAGCTTCTCTATATCTTTTCTTGAAATCATAGCAATCCTGTTATTGTGCCTCTTCCGTAATTGTCTATTATTCTCCACTCTTTAATGAGTGTTCCTTTTTTCTCCTTTGATGGAAAAAGAAGAACATAATTTTTTGGGGACCTTTTTCTAATCTCTTTGAAAAATGATTTTCTGATATTTATAAAACCTTCATCTGAAAGAACTGAAAGGATATAACCCAGACGCCCATATAATGATGCATTGTTCATTCTATACAGATAATCCAGAAGATTGTTCATGTTCAGGTCCTCGAAGTTCAGCACAACGACTCTACCAATCTCTGCAAAACCGTCAGCACAAAAGCCGGGTTTTCTGAGAATGTCTACAATTGTCTTCTCCATGTCAGAAACAAAGATGGTTTCATTACCGTAGTTCACTTCCCTGAACCCAAAAAAGTATTTTTTATCCACAACATTGAACTTAAAAGTGTAATCCTTCCACTCTATATTCTTTATCCATTTGGTTGTTGTAAGAAAGAGTGTATTCATTGTGTGAAGTGCTTTCCCATGAACTGATAGGGCAGTATAGTGCGAGAGGTAATAAGGATGTGTCATTCTGGAAGCAATCTCAATTAGCGGCGAGTAGTCCTTTTTTTCCTTTACCAGGAAAAGAGGCACCAGAATAAAGACGCCTCTTTTTACTCTGGAGAGATACCCTTTTTTTGTCAGCCTGTGAATAATTACCCTAAGCGTCCCTGCTGATGTTTTTGGTACTATCTTTTTGATTTCATCAAAGCTGACCACAACCCTGTCTTCAGAGACAAGATTGAAGTATATCTCCTGCTCAAGACCTGAGAGTTTTGGAAATTTTCCTTTGTTTATTAACATATTGTTAATTATAATAGGTTTTTGTATTTATATACTTTTTCCAACGATAGTTAACAGAATAATAATTTTAAATGGAAATCTTATATGGGCATTCTTGCTATAAGTGTGCGATTTCTATTTTAAAAGTGAACTCTTTTTGAGTGAAGCGAAAAAGGAGTTTTCATGCGTCATCGGTTAAGGCACTAGACAGTATGAAAACGTTCCCGGTAGTGGCAGGGGTCACCATTTTGTAGCCACGAAGACCGAAGGTTTTATTACCCAGTGTTGCAATAATATTGCAATAAGGTGATATTATGGGAAAGGATGACCATAGATGCCTCCCTTTACGAGATGTTTCCCGCCGATTGGGTAAGGGAGACCGCCGGTGGTAAATGCGCCGCCATATGGTCAAAATAGACACAAGAACCCAATAATCTATTACGATATTTGAGGCGGATGAGGCGGATATATGTGTGATACGTCTGATATCGGGTTAATTCGATACGGATTAGCGACATGTAATGTCTGCAAAAGAGGGACTGTCCAATTAAAATGGGGTTTTGGAGGAGTTAATTGGATGACCTCTCTTCTCTGACATCACCCTCGCTGCAAACGAAAGCTTTATATACCGTAAAGATAAATGGCATTAAAATCATGGAAGAAGGTATGGCGGCCACAGCGGAGGGGCTACACCCGTTCTCATCTGAACACGGAAGTAAAGTCCTCCAGCGATTCTGGCTGTACTATGGTGCGCGAGCCCATGGGAACCCAGAGACGCTGCCAGCCTACTATAATTATACATTTCTAGGACAAAGATAGATTAAAGAGGGCTTAATATCGTCAGCCCTGGTAGTGTAGTGGCCCATCATACGGGACTGTCACTCCCGTGACTCGGGTTCAAATCCCGACCAGGGCGCCATTTAATATTATGGCGCCAATTCGCCGATTGATTATTATTAATGAAGAGGAATAAGAGATGAGACATAGAAACAGCAGATACTTTTTTTCGTGGGATAGGGATTTCATGTCTAACCATAAGTACTCTAGCCTAAAGCCCCCACGGGTCCGTAGCTCAGTCTGGCTAGAGCACCGGCCTTTTAAGCCGGGTGTCGCGGGTTCAAATCCCGTCGGACCCGCTAAATGCAGTATTGACGACAGGCAATACTGCGTTATGATGATCAACCTTTCTGAAGGTTGCGCGGGCTCAAATCCCGTCGGACCCGCTACTCACACACACGTTCTTTTCAATAACAAAGAAAGGTTCACGCTCACCCAAAAAATAAAAAACATACACAAAAAAAATATAAACACCAGACAGGAGGGAAGAGAGTGGCAAGAATTGATATAACAAAACACGAATTAGTACCAAAACACGAGGTCCTCTCAGAAGAAGAGGCTAATAAGATACTGGAAAAACTAAACATAACAAAAGGGCAGCTCCCAAAGATTCTGATTACTGACCCAGTTGTCAAAAAACTCAAAACAGATGTCGGTGCGGTCATAAAAATAAGTAGGACAAGCAGGACTGCGGGCACCAGTACATTCTACAGGGTCGTAGTAGCAGAATAGAGGTGAAAACATGATAGAAACAAGACCGGTCATGCGTGCATTTTTAAAGAAAAGAGAGCTTGTAAAACAGCACATCGACTCCTACAACGACTTCATCGAAAACCGGCTTCAAGAAATAGTTAACGATACCGCCAAAATCGAAACAGACGTTGGATACGAGGTACTCCTAGGAAAGATATCAGTCACCAACGCAGAAGTTATTGAAGCAGACGGCTCGAAAAACCTGGTAACCCCCAACGAAGCCAGGCTTAGAAACCTGAGCTATTTCTCCCCTGTTTATCTCGACATGACCCCTGTAAAAGACGGACGAAAAGGCATCACAGACACCGCAAAAATCGGCATGATACCCACCATGCTGAAATCCAAGATATGCAATCTTTACGGGCTGACTGATGCAGAGCTAATCCGGCACGGCGAAGACCCGCTTGACTCAGGCGGCTATTTCATAGTAAACGGGTCTGAGAGGGCACTTGTAACAATCGAGGACCTGGCACCCAACAAGATCATGCTCGAACGAAACGAGAAATACACGAAAATAACCGAAGTAGCAAAAGTATTCTCAAAAAGGAGCGGGTTTAGGGCACTTGTAACAGTAGAAAGGGACAAAGACGGTATGATAGGTGTCTCATTCCCATCAGTACCTGGAAATATCCCGCTCATAATCCTGATGAGGGCGCTGGGTCTTGAAACAGACCAGGAAATCGTAAGCACCATCTCAGAAGACCCTGAGATACTCCAGCCAATCCTCGAAAACCTGGAAGAATACCTGGACATCAAAACCCCTGAAGCAGCCATTGAAATAATCGGGAAGAAGGTAGCAGCAGGCCAGATAAGGGACTACAGGCTAAAGAGGGCAGAGCAGGTCATCGACAGATACCTCCTCCCGCACATAGGGGTAGAACCAGAGGACAGGATAAGAAAGGCCCATTATCTTGGCAGGATGGTCATCAGGGTAATAGAACTGGCACTTGGCAGGAGAGAACCTGACGACAAAGACCACTATGCAAACAAGAGACTGAGGCTTGCAGGTGACCTTATGGAAGACCTCTTCAGGGTCTCATTCTACAATCTGACAAGAGACATAAAATACCAGCTCGAACGCTCTGTTGTAAGAGGAAAAGAACCGTCCATCCAGACAGCCGTCAGGGCAGACGTCCTGACAGAAAGGATACGCCACGCCCTGGCGACAGGTAACTGGGTAGGAGGCAGGGCAGGAGTAAGCCAGCTCCTGGACAGGACAAACTACATCTCAGTAGTCTCGCATCTAAGAAGGGTAATCTCGCCCTTAAGCCGGTCCCAGCCGCATTTTGAAGCACGTGACCTGCACCCGACACAGTTCGGGAAGATCTGCCCGAGTGAAACCCCGGAAGGTCCGAACTGCGGGCTTGTAAAAAATCTTGCCCTATCCGCAGAATTTTCAACTGGATCTGACGACCATCACATAGAATCTCTAATGTATGAGCTTGGCGTAGAACCCATCAAAAAGGAGGGAGCGATTTGAAATCAAATATCTATATCAACGGAAAGCTGATAGGAACCCATCCAGACCCGGAGAGTTTCATCTCCAAAATAAAGGAACTTAGAAGGAAAGGAAAGATATCGTACCAGACAAACGTGGCATATTACGAAGACACAAACGAAATCCTGGTAAACACAGACCCCGGCAGGGCAAGAAGACCTTTAATTGTCGTTGAAAACGGGAAACCAAAGATAAAAGACCGCGACCTCGAAGCTATAAAAAATGGAGAAATCGGGTGGGACGACCTTGTAGACAAAGGATATGTCGAATATCTCGATTCAGAAGAAGAAGAAAACGCATATATTGCAATCACCCCAGATGAACTGACAGAAGAGCATACGCACCTCGAAATAGACCCGCTCCTGATGCTCGGGATCTGTACAGCCGTCCTTCCATACCCCGAACACAACTCCTCACCGAGAAATACGATGGGTGCGGGAATGGCCAAACAGTCGCTGGGATTTTATGCCTCAAACTACAAATACAGGACAGATACGAGAGGCCACCTGTTACACTATCCGCAGCTATCCTTACTTGAAACCGAGATTATGGACATGGTCGGTTATGACAGCAGGGCAGCAGGGCAGAACTATGTGGTAGCAGTCCTCTCTTACCGTGGCTATAATATGGAAGACGCCCTGGTAATAAACAAGGCATCCATAGAAAGAGGGCTTGGCAGATCCACGTTTTACAGGTCATACGAGGCAGAAGAGCGGAGGTATCCAGGCGGCCAGATAGACATATTTGAACTGCCAGACCCGGAGATCAGGGGATACCGATCTGACGAAGATTACAAATACCTCGGCGAAGACGGTATAATCGAGCCGGAATCAGAAATCAGATCCGGCCATGTTCTAATAGGTAAGACATCGCCCCCGAGATTCCTTGAAGAGATAAGTGAATACGGGCTTGCAAGAGAAAAAAGGAGAGAGACATCAATAACAGTACGACACGGAGAGACAGGGATCGTTGACCTAGTAATGAACACTGAAAGTGTCAGTGGAAACAAGCTTGTTAAAATACGGGTAAGAGACCAGAGGGTCCCTGAACTCGGCGACAAATTCGCATCAAGGCACGGGCAGAAAGGTGTCATAGGTCTAATCGTACCCCAGGAAGACATGCCGTTTACAGAAGAGGGTATCATCCCTGACCTGATAATCAACCCCCACGCCATACCATCAAGGATGACTGTCGGACAGGTCCTGGAGATGATCGGCGGGAAGGTAGCATCTCTTGAAGGGAGGCGGATAAACGGGACAGCGTTTTCCGGAACCAGTGAGGCAGAGCTTCGGGAAGCACTGAAAAAGAACGGATTCAAATCTACAGGAAAAGACGTGATGTACAACGGCATCACAGGGGAGAAAATCGAGGCAGAGATATTTATAGGCGTTGCATATTATCAAAAACTTCACCACATGGTAGCAGGCAAGATCCATGCAAGGTCCAGAGGGCCTGTACAGGTGCTGACAAGACAGCCGACAGAAGGGCGTGCCAGAGAAGGCGGGCTCAGGTTTGGCGAGATGGAACGGGACTGCCTGATAGGATACGGTGCGGCACTACTACTAAAAGAGAGACTTTTAGACGAGTCGGACAGACATGTTATGCTGGTATGCGAGAAATGCGGTTCTGTAGCCGTTAATGACAGGCTAAGAGACACTGCGTACTGTTCGATTTGCGGCAGGGACATAGACGCGGCTGAAGTCGAGGTCTCGTATGCATTCAAGCTATTGCTCGACGAGCTGAGGTCGCTTGGAATAAATCCCAAGCTTATCCTCGGAGATAAGGCGTGAGGTGAGAGGTGTAAAAATGCGGATAATACCCAAGAAGATAGAAGGTGTAAAATTCGGACTGCTATCCCCTGACAACATCAGGAAGATTTCTGAAGTAAGGGTTATCACAGCCGATACCTATGACGAAGACGGATATCCTATAGAAGGCGGGCTAATGGACCCCAGACTTGGTGTAGTTGATCCAGGTCTCAAATGCAAGACGTGCGGCGGACGTGTAGGAGAATGTCCAGGACACTTCGGCAGAATCGAGCTTGCAAGGTCTGTCATCCATGTAGGATACGTAAAACAGATAAACAAGATTATACGGGCATGTTGCAGGAAATGCGGCAGGATATTATTACCCGACGTGGAGATAGAAGAGTACAGGACTCAGATAAAAAAGGCAAAGAGAGTTGGAAAGAGCGAGCTCCCCATAATAGAAGAACTCCTAAAATCAGCAAAGACCCCGAAAGAGTGTCCTCACTGCGGTGAAGAGCAGGCAGATATCAAATTCGAGAAACCCACGTCATTTGTTGAAGACAGAAACAGGCTCTCTCCAACCGACGTAAGAGAAAGGCTTGAGCGGATAAAAAACGAAGATGCAGAGGTCCTGGGATTCGACCTGGAAGTTGCAAGACCTGAATGGATGGTTCTAACCGTTTTGCCTGTTCCACCCGTCACGGTAAGACCTTCAATCACACTGGAATCAGGTGAACGAAGCGAAGACGACCTTACCCACAAACTCGTGGATATCCTGAGAATCAATCAAAGGCTGCTGGAGAACATCGAAGCAGGCGCGCCGCAGCTTATAATAGAGGACCTGTGGGAACTGCTCCAGTACCATATCACAACATATTTCAATAACGAAGTGGCAGGCGTCCCACCTGCAAGACACAGGTCAGGGCGACCATTAAAGACGCTTACCCAGCGCCTTAAAGGAAAGGAAGGCCGGTTTAGAAGCAATCTCTCAGGGAAGAGGGTGAACTTCTCTGCAAGGACGGTAGTATCACCTGACCCGAACATGAGCATTAATGAAGTAGGCGTCCCCATGTTAATCGCCAAAGAACTGACTGTACCTGTACGGGTTACTCATAATAATATTGAGTATCTAAAACAGATTGTAAAAAACGGGCCTGATAAGTATCCTGGAGCAAACTATGTCGAAAGACCTGACGGGAACAGGGTCAGCCTGGGCAAGGTGAAAAAGATAGAAGAGGTCCTGGAGAGGATAGAAGTGGGCTGGAAGGTCCACAGACATCTTATAGACGGCGATGTGGTGATGTTCAACAGGCAGCCGTCGCTTCACAGGATGAGTATAATGGCGCACGAAGTCAAGGTAATGCCATACAAGACATTCAGGCTGAACTTATGTGTATGCCCGCCATACAACGCAGATTTTGACGGAGATGAGATGAACCTCCATGCAATCCAGGGCGAAGAGGCAAGGGCAGAGGCCAGGGTATTAATGCGTGTCCAGGAACAGATACTCTCCCCGAGGTTTGGAGGCCCGATAATCGGGGGCATCCACGACCACATCTCAGGCGCGTACCTCCTTACAAAAAAGGATACAAAATTTACAGAAGACGAGGCATTCCAGATACTGTTTATATCCGGTATTGATGAACCACTTCCAGAACCCATCCTGGAAAACGGACGTAGATATTATACCGGAAAACAGCTGTTCAGCCTCATCCTGCCAAAAGACCTGAACCTGGTATACCAGGCAAAGATATGCAAAAAACATAAAGTATGCAAGAAAGAGGCGTGTGAATCTGATGCTTACGTTGTAATCCGTAACGGGCAGCTTTTATCAGGCGTCATGGACGAGAAATCGTTTGGTGCGTTTGCAGGAGAGCTGCTTGACAGGATAGTAAAGGATTACGGGACAGACGAAGCGAGAAAGTTCCTGGATAGGGCAACAAAACTGGTCATCGAAGTAATCTCGAGGAAAGGTTTCTCTGTAGGCATTGATGACGAAGATATACCAAAAGAAGCGAGCGAGAGGATTGAAGAGATAATGGACCGTGCAGAAGCAAAGGTCCAGGAACTCATAACTGCATACAACGAAGGTATCCTGGAACGCCTGCCTGGCAGGACAATCGAAGAGACCCTGGAAATGAGGATAATGCAGACGCTAAGTGAAGCAAGGGATAAAACCGGAACAATAGCAAACGAATACCTGGAACAGGAATCGTATATTAAAGGAAAGGACAACAATTCCAGGATAATGGCAGTCTCAGGTGCCAGGGGGAGTCTTTTGAACCTGACACAGATGTCAGCATGTGTTGGTCAGCAGGCTGTAAGAGGTGAGCGGATAATGAGAGGATACAGTGAACGGACACTGCCACATTTCAAGAGAGGTGACAGGGGTTCAAAGGCAAAGGGCTTTGTAAAGGCATGTTATAAAAAAGGTCTTGACCCACTGGAATATTTCTTCCACGCCATGGGTGGTAGAGAAGGGCTTGTAGATACTGCTGTGAGGACATCACAGAGCGGTTATATGCAGAGGAGACTGATTAATGCACTACAGGACTTGAAGGTCGAGTACGACGGTACAGTAAGAGATACGCGGGGGGTTATAGTCGAATTCAAACATGGTGAAGACGGCGCAGACCCTGCAAGAACAGACTGGGGCAGGATAGTCAATACAAGGAAGATTATCAAAAGTATAGTGCATGAGAGCATCAAGGACGAGAGCATTCAGGATAGGGATGGAGGGAGATAAGATATGGCGCTTACAAAAGAAAGTATCAAAAAGACCCTTGAAACACTCAAAGGCGATATCCCTGATGTAATCATATCAGACCTGGAAAAAGAGCTTTTGAATATTAAGGTATCGAAAAAAGAGCTTGATAAAATAATAGACGAGATTAAAAGGAGATATGAATACTGCATAGTAGAGCCAGGCGAGGCTGTGGGGGTAGTCGCAGCCCAGAGCATGGGCGAACCGTCAACCCAGATGACCATGAGAACCTTCCACTATGCAGGGGTTGCCGAGTTAAACGTTACACTCGGCCTGCCGAGGATAATCGAGATAGTTGATGCAAGGAAGATCCCCTCCACACCGACCATGACCATCTATCTCGTGGAAGAATATGCAAAAGACAGGGAAAAGGCAAAAGAAGTAGCGAAGATAATTGAAACTGTAACAACCGGCGACGTTATTAAGAAGACAGAAATTGACAGGATCGAGTCCAAGATAACCCTGATACTGGACAAGGACGAGATGTCAAGAAGAGGCATAACCACTGAACGAGTTGTGGAAAAACTCGGGTCACTTAAAGTAGAGATAACATGGGACGAGGACAGGGTACATCTAAACCCGAAAACCGAGGCACCTTCCCTAAAAGAGATGAGACGACTATCAAACAAGGCGAAAGAGATCTATCTTAGAGGGATAAAAGGAGTAAAGAGGGTGGTTATGCGAAAGGAGGGAGACGAGTATATAATTTATACAGAAGGTTCAAGCCTAAAAGATGTTTTAAAAATCCCCGGTGTTGATATAACAAAGACAAAGACCAACGACATCCTTGAAATCGAAAAGGTCCTTGGTATCGAAGCTGCAAGGAACGCGATAATAAACGAAACCCTGGATACCCTGGATGAACAGGGGCTGAGAGTGGATGTCAGGCATCTGATGTTAATAGCAGATATGATGACTGTTGACGGTACGGTAAAGGCCATAGGACGGCACGGAGTATCCAGGGAAAAGGCATCGGTCCTTGCAAGAGCTGCATTTGAGATTACTGTAGACCACCTCCTAAAAGCAGGCCTTAAAGGAGAGATTGAAGAGCTAAGCGGTATTGTAGAAAACGTGATTGTAGGAAGACCTGTCAGGCTTGGAACAGGGATGGTCGATATCACAATGAAGAGGAATGGATACAAATGAACGTAGAAAAAGCTATTAGGACGGCTGTAGACACCGGAGAGGTGATATTCGGTGAACGAGAGACTTTAAGGGCAGTGAGAAACAATGAGGTAAAACTCGTAATCATGGCTGAAAATTGCCCGCCAGACCTGGAACGTGACTTGAAACATTTTGCCAGGCTTTGTGATGTTTCTGTTTATGAATTTTCAGGTACAGGTGTTGAACTTGGATCTGTTTGCGGAAAACCCTTCATTATATCGATGCTGGGTGTCGTGAAGGCAGGTGATTCAGACATCCTCGAACTGTGCGGGAAATAAACTGTGCGGAAAATAAGGAGACAGCAAGATTATGGAGGTAAAGCTTTCCGCTGAGGAGATAAGATACATTTCTCTGTTTGAAAAGATAACAGGTGCATTTATAAAAGACTGCATAGCCTCAAAATACGAAAACAAAATTGTTTTTGTTGTTAAAAAAGGTGATATGGGTCTGGCCATCGGGAAAAAAGGAACAAATATCCAGAAAGTCAGGCAGGTCATTGGGAAAAAGGTCGAGGTATTCGAGTACTCTGACGACCCGGCAGAATTTGTAAAGAACCTGTTCCATCCCTACAGGATAAAAAATGTCCTGCTTACAGAAAATGAGGGTAAAAAAATAGTCCACGTCGATATCGATGATAGAGACAAAGCGATGGCAAACGGAAGGAATCAGATGATGAAAGTGAAAATGCTTGCTAAAAGGCATCATAAAATCAGCGATATTATTACAAGATGACCTATGAAATTGACCTATGAGGTGACGAAATGGCAAAAAAACCTACAGGGGAATTTGCAGGAAAGAAACTGAAATCCAGAAGGCAGAAATTCAGGTGGAACAGCCAGAAATATAAACAGAGAGTCTTAAAACTCAAAGAGAAATCAAATCCACTTGAAGGAGCGCCAATGGCCAGAGGTATCGTTCTTGAGAAAGTAGGTATTGAGGCAAAACAGCCAAATTCGGCAATAAGGAAGTGTGTGCGAGTCCAGTTGATAAAAAGTGGGAGGCAGGTTACAGCATTCACGCCTGGAAACGGTGCAATAAACTTTATCGACGAACACGACGAGGTCATAATAGACGGGATAGGCGGACGGAAAGGCGGGAGTATGGGAGACATATCAGGTGTAAGATTTAAAGTTATAAGTGTCAACAACGTTCCATTACTCGAGCTTGTAAGAGGAAGGAAGGAGAAGCCAATCAGGTGATGAGGTCAATCAGGTGATGAAGTACGATGACGGATATGGTCAACATGGTCAAGGATATGAAAGTATTTGGGATATGGGATCTAAGTGAGGTCGAGGTCCGTGACCCGGGACTTAAAAGATATATAAATCTTAGACCTGTATATCTACCTCACAGTGGAGGGCGGCATACAAAACCTTTCGGGAAATCAGAAGTCTCAATTGTGGAGAGGCTCATAAACAGGATCTCTGTCACAGGTCATGACGGAAAAAAACACAAAAGGACGAGCGGTCGGAATACCGGCAAGAAGATAAAGGCATATAATATAGTAAAAGAAGCATTACAGATTATCGAGAAAAAGACTGGCAAGAACCCTATTCAGGTCCTTATATATGCCCTTTCGAACGCGTCGCCCAGAGAGGAGACTACCAGGATAAAGTACGGCGGTATTGCGTATCACCAGAGCGTTGACGTATCGCCTATGAGGCGGCTTGATATTTCGCTCAGGCTCATCACGGTAGGTGCAGCAAAATCCGCATTTAGGACAAAAAAATCTATTCAAAACGCGCTTGCATCCGAGATAATCGCTGCCGCAAATTATGACCTGAAGTGTTTTTCAATTGCCAAAAAAGAAGAGATCGAGAGGATCTCTAAAGCAGCGAGGTAGGTGGTTAATCAATGGGCAGACGCGAAAAGATGGCAGAAAAGATATCCAAGCTGATGGACCAGCCGGAACAGATCAGGAACATGGGGATTGTTGCCCACATAGACCACGGCAAGACGACGTTGAGCGACAATATCCTCGCTGGTGCAGGGATGATCTCTGAAGAACTTGCAGGCCACCAGCTCTATCTCGATTCAGATGTCCAGGAACAGCAGAGGGGGATAACAATCGATTCTGCCAACATCTCCATGGTTCACGAATATAAAGGTAAAAGTTATCTGATAAATATGATAGACACCCCGGGGCATGTCGATTTTGGTGGCAATGTAACACGGGCAATGAGAGCTGTCGATGGAGTTGTTGTTGTCGTTTGCGCGTGTGAAGGTGCAATGCCGCAGACCGAGACTGTCCTGCGGCAGGCTCTAAAAGAACGGGTAAGACCTGTACTTTTCATAAATAAGGTCGATAGGCTGATAAATGAGCTAAGACTCACCCCTGAAGGGATGCAGAAGAGATTTCTGGATATAATATCTGAATTCAATAAGATTGTGCGGGCAATGGCGCCTGACGAGTTCAAGAAGAAATGGCAGGTTAGAGTGGATGATGGGAGTGTTTCTTTTGGTTCTGCATATAATAACTGGGCAATCAACGTCCTGCTCATGAAAGAGACTGGAATAACATTCAAAGATGTCATAGAATACAATGTTAAAGGAAAACAAAAAGAACTTGCAAAAAAGGCAAAGATTCACGAAGTGATTCTGGACATGGTTACAAGACATCTGCCAAACCCCCTGGTCGCACAGAAATACAGGATCCCGAATATATGGCCGGGTGATATTGAAAGTGAAAATGGGAAGGCTATGCTAAACTGTGATAAGAACGGAAAATTCGCAATGATGATAACTGATTTGAGGATAGACCCTCAGGCAGGCGAGGTAGCGACAGGCAGGATATTCTCCGGGACATTGAAACGGAGCAGTGAAGTATATCTGCACAACCTCAAGTCCAATGCACGGACCCAGCAGGTTGGTATATACTTTGGTCCGGAGAGGATGCCGACAGAATACGTGGTAGCAGGGAACATCGCAATGGTCACTGGATTAAAGAACATCAGGGCGGGCGAGACTGTGACAGATGCAGATACTAAAATTGAGCCTTTTGAAGAGATGAAGCATACATCAGAACCCGTGGTGACCGTGGCAGTCGAAGCCAAGAACATGAAAGACCTGCCGAAACTCATTGAAGTACTCCAGATTATGGAAAGGGAAGACCCCACACTGAAAGTCCAGATAGACGAGGAGACCGGCGAACATCTGATCTCCGGTATGGGAGAGCTGCACCTTGAGATCATCGAATACAGGATAAAAGAACGTGGAGTAGATATTGAAGTGTCTCCGCCGATAGTTGTGTACAGGGAGACCGTTGAAGGGACAAGCCAGACTGTGGAAGGGAAATCACCTAACAAACACAACAAATTCTACTTTACAGTCGAACCTCTGGAGAAAGAGGCCTTTGAAGCATTACGTGCAGGAGAAATAAAACCCTCCAGGCTGAAAGGAAAGGAGCTTGGAAAGGCATTTTTACCTTACATGAATAAGATCGATGCCAGAGGGATTGTTGAGGTCTATGAGAACAATATCCTGACAGACGTTACAAAAGGTATCCAGTATCTCAACGAGGTCCGGTCGTTGATACAGGAAGGGTTCCATGAGGCAATGGACAACGGACCGCTTGCAAAAGAAAAGGTCATTGCCGTCAAGGTAAAGCTGATCGATGCAAAGCTCCACGAGGATGCGATTCACAGGGGTCCTGCACAGGTCATCCCTGCAGTGAGAACTGCAATAAGAGAGGCAATGGTCCAGGCGCGCACGATCATCATGGAGCCAAAGCAAAAAGTTTTTATCCATGTTCCCCAGAGTTATATGGGTGCAGGTACAAGGGAAATCCAGAGCAGGAGAGGCCAGATAATCGATATGCGCCAGGAAGGCGATTTGATGATAATAGAAGCAAAATGCCCGATAGCCGAGATGTTTGGCTTTGCCAGCGATATCAGGTCTGCTACAGAAGGGCGTGCATTATGGTCGACAGAGTTCGTAGGATTCGAAAAGCTCCCCGCAGAACTCCAGGAACAGATAGTCAAGAAGATACGGGAAAGGAAAGGTTTAAATTAATCAAGCTTGAAAATTCCTACTCACACAGAAACATAGATTAAAGAAACATAGATTAAAAATACATAAGATAGAAATGAATGGATAGAAATAAATGAAAATAAGATTCACAATGTTTAAAAATTGGAGGTAAAAAAATGGCAGAAAAACCACATCTAAACCTGGTGTTTATTGGACACGTAGACCATGGAAAGTCCACAACTGTGGGAAGATTACTGTTTGAGAAAGGAGACATTGGCGAGCATATAATAAGACAGTATAAAAAAGATGCTGAAGAGATAGGGAAAGCGACTTTTGAGTTTGCCTGGGTTATGGACAAGCTGAAAGAAGAACGGGCACGAGGACTTACTATCGATATATCCCACCAGAAGATCCAGACCGACAAATATTATTTCACGGTCATTGATGCACCGGGACACAGGGATTTCGTGAAAAATATGATTACAGGAGCAAGTCAGGCAGATGCTGCGGTGCTCGTAGTTGATGTAGCACAGCGAGATGAAAAAGGAGGGCTTATGCCCCAGACAAAGGAACACGTCTTCCTGTCGAGGACGCTTGGAATCGGGCAGATTATTGTCGGGATAAATAAAATGGATGCCGTAAACTATGACCAGAAGAAGTTTGAAGAAGTCAAAGACTTGTTGGAAAAGCTGTTCCAGATCGTCGGTTATAAGCCAGAACAGGTGACCTATCTTCCGATGGCAGGTTTGAAAGGTGACAATATAACCAGCAAGAGCGAGAATATGTCGTGGTGGACAGGGCCGACCCTGTTAAATGCAATTGATAATCTAAAGATTCCAGAAAAACCAATTGATCTTCCATTACGCCTGCCTGTCCAGGACGTATATTCTATTACAGGAATCGGTACTGTACCTGTGGGCAGGGTTGAGACAGGTGTCATGAAAACGGGCGATAAGGTGATATTCTTGCCTTCTGCACGGCCCGGTGGGGTCTCCGGTGAAGTGAAGACAATAGAGATGCATCATGAGACCATCCCCAAAGCAGAGCCTGGGGATAATGTCGGATTTAATGTGAGAGGTGTTGGAAAGAAGGATATAAAGAGAGGAGATGTATGCGGCAGTACTGCAAATCCGCCTACCGTGGCCAAGGATTTCACAGCCCAGATAGTGGTACTCCAGCATCCGAGTGCGCTGACTGTCGGATATACGCCGGTATTCCATGCCCATACCTCTCAGATTGCATGCAGGTTTACCGAGCTTATCAGTAAACTTGACCCGCGTACTGGCAATATTCTGGAGAAGAACCCGAAGTTCCTGAAAACTGGCGATGCAGGAGTCGTCAGGATCGAGCCGACAAAACCGATGGTGATTGAAAAGGTAAAAGAGATCCCGCCAATGGGACGGTTCGCTATTAGAGATATGGGCTCGACTGTAGCGGCCGGGATGGTCGTAGATATAACTCCGGCAAAGTAGTTGATAATTTAAAAAAACCCTGCCTCAATCAAGGCTGCCGCAATCAAGGGGACATAGAGTAAATGCAGAAAGCAAGAATCAAATTCAGTGGAACAGATCACAAGAAATTGGAAGAGGTCTGCGATCAGGTAAAGGAGATCGCACAAAAGACAGGGGTAGATATGTCAGGGCCAATCCCTCTCCCGACCAGGAGACTAAGGGTGCCTGTCAGGAAATCTCCGTCAGGAGATGGGACTGCAACATGGGAGAGGTGGGAGATGAGAGTTCATAAAAGGCTGATTGATATTGAGGCAGACGAACGTACCATGAAGCAGATAATGAGGGTAAAGGTGCCAGATGGAGTGAATATAGAGATCGAGCTTAGGTCATAGTCTTTATAAAACCAGGATTGGCGACATTATCAGACTAAATTTCGAAGACAAGAGTTTTTTAATCCCTATTTGAATACAGAGCTTTTGGACGGCCTTTATGAAACATACCGTTACTAAATAAACAAAAAAGATTTATAAAGTTTGTTTCTTTGTGGAAGTGGCTCTCAGGATAGAGACCGTCCAATTAACCCTTTGTACGTGTTTAGCACACCCGCCTAACAATCTCCTCGTATGGATTCAAGCCTTTCTGTCTTCACGTAACCAGACAGCTCATAACAGTCTCGTGGATATTTGTGCCCTTCTCGTTTCTCAGTGTCCCGATAATCTTCCATATCACAACATGCTCCCGTAGTGCCCTTTCGGCCCTGTTGTTTGTGGGTTCTATCCCGGGATTTCGTACAAATGTAAGCATGTGTCGGTGTGCAGTCCTGACTTTAGCAACAAACTCCACTACCCGCCTGGAAGTGTACTCTTTCCCGAGC
>WAQR01000125.1 GCA_015520145.1 Candidatus Hydrothermarchaeota archaeon | reverse complement strand
TACCAGGGAAAACAAACTGATTTCAGAAGCCACGGTCAAGGTCGTTGTCGATGGTAAAAAGGAGCATACCGCAGCAGAAGGTAACGGTCCGGTAAATGCACTTGACAACGCATTTCGAAAGGCGCTGGAAAAGTTTTATCCCGAGATAAAGGACACATATTTAACCGATTATAAGGTCAGGGTACTTGACGAGAAAGAGGGTACTGCCGCCAGGGTCAGGGTTCTTATCCAGTCCAGTGATGACAGATCCTCCTGGGGTACTGTCGGGGTCTCAGAGAACATTATCGAAGCAAGCTGGCTGGCACTTGCAGACAGCTATGAATACAAACTTATGAAGGTTATGAAGGAAAAAGTATAATGGAATTACAAAGTCAGGTCATGCGTGAAATATGGCCGGAAATCGATCCGCTAAGACTTGCATGCGGCCGCTCCACGCGTGACCTCACCAAGCCCAGCATACTGGTTGAAAGCGTTTACGGGGAATCCCATCCCGGCAGTATACACCTTGACACACTGATAAAATCTGCAAAACGCGGGATATATGAAAGCGGCGGTGCTCCGCTGAAGTATTTCTGCACAGACATCTGCGACGGGATCGCCCAGGGGAGCAGTGGAATGAACTATTCGCTTTTGAGCAGGGAGATAATAGCAGGCGCGGTTGAGTTCCATGCCATGGCAGGGCACTTTGACGGTATGGTTCTGATTTCCGGGTGCGACAAGTCTGTACCTGCACATCTGGTCGCGGCTGCCAGGCTGAAGATGCCGACAGTTTTCGTGCCAGGAGGGGTGATGGACCAGTGGACAATAACCCTCGAACAGGTCGGGACAATATACTCGAAACTGAGGCGCAGAGAGATCGGTGAGGAGGAGTACAATTTCCTCAGGGAGCATGCCTGCCCGACCTGCGGTACCTGTGCTTTTTTAGGTACTGCACTTACAATGCAGAGTCTGGCAGAGGTACTGGGCCTGGCTCTCCCGACATCGGCTGTGTGTCCTGCCACAAGTTTCGAGATACGGAGGCTGGCACAGGATGCCGGGTGCAGGGTTGTCGAGCTAATCGATGAAAAACTGACCGCAGACAGGATACTGACAAAAGAAGCGTTTGAAAACGCGATGATAGTCCATGCTGCAATAGGCGGCTCTACCAATGCGCTGCTTCACCTGCCTGCAATAATGAGGGAGTGTGGGTTGAAGTTTTCCCTAAAGACCGTATCGAGGATAAACGACGAGGTGCCGTTTATTGTCAATGTGCGCCCGTCAGGGGAACATCCTGCCACCCGTCTGTGGTTTGCAGGCGGTGTCCAGAGGGTCATGCTGGAGCTTCGAGAGTATCTGAACCTGGATTGTCTGACCGTAACCGGGAAAACGACAGGCGAAAATCTGGAGGAACTTGAAAGGACAGGGTTTTTCAAAAAGAGGCAGGTGTTTTTGGAAAATTACGGATTGGCGGTCAAAGACGTGATAAAGACCGCAGATGCCCCGATAGCAGAGTCAGGTGCAATTGTCGTTCTAATGGGCAATATAGGTACTGGTATCGTTAAATGTTCTGCTGTGGATAAAATGATGTTCAGCTTCACAGGTCATGCAAGGGTATTCGATTCCCAGAAGGATGCGCTAGATGCGATATTTGAAGGAAGAATCCGGGGTGGGGAGTGTATAATCATCCGTTATGAAGGTCCAAAGGCAAACGGGATGCCAGAGCAGTACTATGTTACTGAAGCGATATCGTCTGATGAAAGGTTCAATACCAGCGTTGCCATTTTAACCGATGGGAGATTTTCAGGTGCAACCCGCGGGCCGTGCATAGGTCATATATCGCCTGAGGCAATGGCAGGTGGCGTGCTGGCGGTGATAGAGGATGACGACATTATCCACATCGACCTGACTAAAAAGAGGCTTGATATGATAGGGGCTGGTGGAGAGAGACTCTCAAAGGAGGAGGTATCAGGGATAATAAATGAACGGTTATCTATCTTTAAGCCACCTCCAAGAAAATATGAGAGCGGGCTTTTAGGACTTTATACCAGACATGCATCTTCTGCCGAAGAAGGCGGGTATATGGAGTAAAGGAGGCTGTGATAGAGGAGTTGTGAAAGAGTTAAGAGTTAATTATAAGTTATAAGAAATGTTTAGCAAAAACGAGGCTCATTTCATAGACAGCGATCATACTCAAGGCTATTAGAAACGGGGTTACAAATGTACTCTCAGGAGATATTACCATACTAAAAGCCACCATTGTAAGATATACTAACTTTCTCTTTTCTTTAAGGTCGCTGACCTTTATAAGCCCGCTCTTTACGAGAAATGAGATTACCAGGGGGAACTGGAAAATGAGACCAAGACTCAAGAGCATGAATGATACAAAGGATATAAACCTGGTCAATGTAAGTACAGGGACAACAGCATTTTTTGAGTATTCTATAAGGGATTCGAGTGAGATAGGGACTAGGATTTTGTAAGAAAAGATCCCTCCAACAACAAAAAGTAAAAATGATGCTGGAACGACCTTTAAAAAGAGGTTCCTCTCACTTGGGAACAGTCCGGGTTTCATGAAACGATATGATTCGAAGATTATCGTTGGTGTCGTGAATATCAGGGCAAATACTATCGATATCTGGAATCTCATATATATAAACTCGAGCGGATTTAGTACAATCAAATCAATATCCTGTGGAAGGAGGTCGTATTTTATAAATTTTATTACTTCTCCACTTACCGGGAAGAATAGTAGAGTGAGTATAACAAGCTGGATAACAACTATCAAAAGGCGTTTGAGTAACTCTTCTAGGTGTTCTTCCAGGGACCGTTTTTCGTCATCTGGAGGCTCGGTTGTAGGCATCTAATCTACCTGGTCAGATTTTATCTAATGCCTTCATTGTATCCATTTATGCTTAAATAACTTTCTCGGACATGTCCGGCAGACATGCCTCCACCTCCAGCTCAATTACAATTAAGCTATCCCGACCTTCTTCCTTATCTCTTCAACGCTCGAACGCAGGGAATCGATCTCCTCCCTTAGCACCTGAACTTCTGACCGGAATATCTCCATTGACATCTCCCTCGTCTTGATGTGCTCCTCCTTTAGCTCCCTGAAACCGCGCTCCACAACATCTTTAAGGGAATCCTGCTTCTCTAACATGCTGTCCTGCTTCTCTAACATCTTGTCCTGTTTCTCGAGCATCTTGTCCTGTTTCTCTAACATCATGTCTTGTTTCTCGAGCATCATGTCCTGCTTCTCTAACATGCTGTCCTGCTTCTCGAGCATCATGTCCTGTTTCTCGAGCATCATGTCCTGCTTTTTTGATATCCCTTCAGTTATCTTTAGCAGAGATACCCCTGTGCCTGCAATTTTCGAGAGCTGACTTGCAGTCAGGTATCTGTAAAAGGATTCCACGCTCATTACATGACCATCATAATCTGAAAAGGCTATATCATCGACAGAGGCGTTTTCAGGGAAATTTTCCATGATATACTCTTTAAATCTCTCAATTTTATCTTCATCTCCATCTATTAACGCCTCCACGATCCCTGTATTTCCTTTCCGGATATTTTTAGCAAAGAATCGGTCAATTTCAAATCCTTCGGCAACCGACAGGAGAAACGGGCGATATGCAACGTTGTGGACCCTGCTGCCGGTTATGGTTACTCTGTACTTGGGCATATCCTATGATTCATAATTCGTGATATTTAAAACTTATGCATCTGCCAGTATCCTCCAAATGGCCATAAGTTCGTCTAAAAGCCAGGTGTAGCCTAACCAGAAGTCTTCCCGGCTTTTAGCCTCTTGTGGGAATTACCAGATTTCATTTAGAGATACTAGTTTTACCATAAACTAAATATACAATAAAAATCACTTTAGAACTTGAGTTTGTATTAAACTTACGGGACGGGAAAATGCAGGGAAAAAAGGATGTTCTTAAAGACTTTGCAGGTGTCATATTAGAAGGGATAAGCGAAAGTATAATGCTTCTATCAAAGGAGTTCACAATAATTTATTCAAATACAAGCCTTATAAAGTCTGTCAAAATGCCGTTAAAAGAAGTTATAGGCAGCCCATGTTACAGAATCACCCATCATCTGGATGAACCCTGCAGCCCGCCGCACCATCCATGTCCTCTAACAGAGGTCATGAAGACCGGTAGCCCATGCGCAAGACTGCATACACATCTTGATAAGAACGGCAATAGACGTTATGTTGAAGTTTCTGTATACCCTCTAAAAGACGAAAATGGAGATATCCAGAGGTTCATCCATATATCGAGAGACATTACACAGATGATAAAATCAGAGAAGTCCATCCAGGAGGAGGAAGAGAAGTACAGGAAGCTGACAGAGAGTATTTCAGACGTATTCTTCGCACTTGACAGAGATTTGAATTACACCTACTGGAACAGGGCATCAGAAAAATTAACAGGGATCAGGGCAGAGGATGCAATCGGCAAAAATCTATTCGAGGTCTTCCCTGATGCCAGGGAGACGGTAATCGGGAAGATATATAAAGAAGCGATTGAGACAGGAAAACAGACAACACTGACAGAAATCAAATTTGAAAATGAGAATGTAAAAGGTTTTTTTGATATAGAGGTGTATCCCACAACTGACGGGATATCTGTCTTTGTGAAAGATGTGACGAAGAGGAAGACCGCAGAAGATACGTTAATGAATTACTCAAAAAAACTCGAGGAGTCAAACAGGTTAAAAGACCTCTTTACAGACATCATGCACCATGATATGTTAAACCCTGCCAGCATTATCTTCCTGAAAACAGAGACAATGTTAGAGGACAATGACCCAGAAGACGTGACAGACGGGCTGAAACTTATCCTGAGACAGGCTGAAAGGATAATCGAAATGATTGAAAACGCATCAATGTATGCAAAACTCCAGACCATTGATAAACTCGAGTTCGAGAGGGAGGATATAAACAAATATATACAGGACGCAATTCTTAGCAACGAGAACATGCAAAAGGAAAAGGATATCGAAGTGATCTTCAAACCCAAAGGGAAACAGTTAACGGATTTGAATCCGTCTATTGAGACCGTGTTTGTAAATCTTATCTCAAACGCAATAAAATATAGCCCGGAAAATTCAAAGATAATAATTGATGTTAAGGACGAGAAAGACAGATATAAAATCTCTATAGCAGATAACGGTATAGGAATCATGGATGAAGATAAAGAGAAGATATTTGATAGATTTGAACGTGTGAAAAATACCGGTGTAAAGGGTACAGGGCTTGGACTTGCAATCGTGAAAAAATGTGTGCTGCTGCACCGTGGGGATGTATGGGTTGAGGACAATCCCGACGGCGGGAGCATATTTAATGTGGTACTGCCAAAGCTGCCAGGGATTTAATATTATTAAAAATATGGTGTGAGTGAAGATGAGTAAAATAATGGTTGTCGACGACGAACAGGATACCGTGGATCTTGTAAAACTTGTTTTGGAGAAGAAGGGTCATGAGGTTACTGAAGCGCTTAGTGGAGCAGAGTGCCTGGAAAAACTGGATACCTATGTACCGGACTTAATCATCCTGGATATCATGATGCCCGAGATTGACGGATGGGATGTCTTTAGAAAGATAAGAGAGAAGAATAAAGATGTTCCAATAATCCTCCTCACCATAAGGGCGCAGAATATAGATAAAATGCTGGGGATACAGGTACTTAAAGCAGATGATTATATTACCAAGCCGTTTATCAGGGAGGACCTGGTTAAACGGGTCAATAGGGTACTGGAGAAGTATGGGAAGATATGAAGATATAACCTGCCGCCCACCACCCGCCCCCTGATTCATTCGTTTTCAAAGACTGTAAAATCAGGTATCCTTTTTAATAGCATTCCCTCAAGTACGACAGGAGAGAGCTGTTTTGCCAGTTTTATTGCCTGGTCAAGTTTATATTCAGATTCAGAATATATCTCATACAGTACATCTCCCCTTTTCACTTTCGCCCCTTTGCTTACATGGAGGAGAATGCCTGCACCTTTGTCTTTAGGAGAACCTGCCGCCCTTGCGACCTTGACGATGGCCTTGTTGGAGATGTGCGTCACATAACCCCTGTCAGAGGAATATATCTTCTCACTAAACTCTCCAACCGCAATATCCTTTGCACCGACATTCGGGTCACCGCCCTGTGCTTCGATTATCTCTCTCATCTTTTGAACAGCCTTTCCAGATTCAAGGTACTCCATTGCAACGCTCTTCCCGGCACCTTTCCTGGCAACACCACCCGCTTCCAGTATCATCCCGGCGATATCGGTGGATTTCTCGATAAGGCTGCCTGGCCCTCTGCCCTCAAGTGCGATGAGTCCCTCCCTTGCCTCCAGGGCAGGCCCTACCGCCCTGCCAATCGGTTTATCGCCGTATGTCACTGCACATTCGACGTTTATCCCTATCCTCTCACCGAGTTCGATAAAATCCCTTGCAAATCGTTTCGCCTCGCCCATGTTCCTTACCTTGGTCTCGCTTCCCATTGGAAGGTCGATTGCAACAAAATCCGCTCCCACAGCAAACTTTTTTGCCATCACACTGCAGATTGCAAGATTGTGAGGGTCTATTGCCAGCGGGTATTCCACCTGGATGAATATGTCATCTGCCGGAGCGAGATTCACCCCTCCACCCCAGCAGATTATCCCGTCGGTTTTATTTACGATGTTCTCGATCTCACCTGCATTGAAATTGACAGGTGCCAGTACCTCCATGGTGTCTGCTGTTCCGGATGCAGATGTTATCGCGCGAGACGATGTCTTTGGAATGGTCAGGCCTGCTGCTGCTACAATCGGGACGATTAGCAGGGTGATCTTATTACCCGGGACTCCGCCGATACTGTGCTTATCGAATACGGGTTTCTTTTTGAGTTCGAGCATCTCCCCGGTTCTGGCTATCTGTCTTGTGAGAGATGCTGTTTCGTCCATTGTCATCTCGTTAATATACAGGGCTGAAACAAAGGCTGTAAGCTCTATCTCGCTTAGATGGTTTGTAATCACGTCCCTTACGATTGCCTCATATTCTCGTTCTTCCAGCGCCTCGCCGTTCATCTTTTTCCTTATATATTCGACAGATTTTGGCTTTTCTGCTGGGATGACTGAGACCACATCGCCGTCATTTAGTTTGCAGACTTCTGATACGTCGCCAGTAACCCCTATCTCTCCTTTCCTGACAAGATTTTTAGATATGCTGACAATAGCGACTACGGGCTTCCCGTTGGCGAACATCTTGACCCTGTCTTTTGGATGCAGTCCCATGTCCCTTGCATCTTCATCATCCAGCATCACTTCAAGCCTTCCAACCTTGATGTCCCATGAACGTACACTTAATTTTTTCTCCATTTTCATCCCACGTTTATACTCTTACACTCTTATTCTTTACTTTCACGGGATTCCGATTACTTGTTTCAACCTCTTTTTATCAAATCCGATTATTATTTCAGTGTCACCGCCAGGTCTCGTTATTTCAATGACAGGAACACCCATCTGTCCGCTTTTCTTGATCATCTCTTCTCTTTCTTTTTCATTTTCTGCAACGTTTACCTCATCAAATTCGATTCCGTTCTCTTTAAAAAATTCCTTTGCCTTCTTACAGAAAGGACACATTGGTGTAGAATAAATTTTTACTTTCATTTTTAAATACCCTCAAAATCTCTGTCTCTATCATATCCCCTCATTTTATAATACTCATATAAGATAACACTATCCTCACCTATTTAAAAAACTTTTCATTGCAAACAAATTTAAATCCTGCCCGCCAACTCAAGACTATGGACAGTGAGAGGAAGGTCAGACACGGCATCCAGCTTTTGAGACTTTTAAAGGGTGAGTTTACTGTCAGTGAGGCGGTTGACATAATCGAACTTGTGACGAAAGTTCCAGAGCTTGTGAAAAGGATACTTGAAGTGGCAGAACGAGAAGGGCTGATTAGGCGGGAGGATGGGAAAATAATCATAGTGGAACAGGACGCTGTCGAAGAGAAGTATGATTATCCTGGTATAAAAAAGGTCGAGTGCGATGACAGGTGCAGGCGCTGCGGGAGGCAGCTTAAATCGTGTTATTATATAATACTCCAGGATATGGAAATCGGGCCGCTTGGGGTCTATTGTGTGAGGAAGATGGGGATTGAAGAGGATTGAAGAAGATTGAGAGGGATTGAGGGAAAGATCTGACTTATATAATTTCCAGGATCTCCGAGAGCGCAGATATCTCGTGGTCAGGTCTCTGTTCTTCACCCGCCGGTTCTCTGTCGGCATATTTCCCCCGCCTCAGCCTTACTGTCGTCATGCCTGCCCGGTTGCCGCCGAGGATGTCTGTGTCCAGCCTGTCACCGACCATTATTGATTCGCCTGGCCTGACCCCCAGGTTTTCCATTGCAAAATCGAATATCTCTTTTTCGGGTTTCTTGAATCCATGTTCCCCAGATGTTGCAACAGTATCGAACAGGTGGTGAATCCCAAGACCTATCAACTTCTCCCACTGCTTGACTGGAAGACCGTTGCTTATGATGCCAAGCCTGTATCTCTGTTTCAGTTTTAATAACAGCGGGACTACACCTGGATAGGGTTTTAGATACCCCACCTTTGTGCGTTCGTATGCCACCACACCTGCCGCAACGATCTTCGGATTCCAGGTGAGGCCAAGCATATTTAACAGCTCATCATAATGCCGCCCGTAGTTCGCTCCAAATCTGTCTATTATCTCTTCCAGGGCCCTGTATATCTCTTCACTGCTACCAGGGAGCCCTGCATCTATCATGGCATCGACAGAATTTTTCCTTGCAAAAGTGGATAGTTTCGTGCTGTCGTAGAGCGTGTCATCGATATCGAAGAATATCGCTTTAATTGCCATAAAATACCATCCTAAGATACCATCCTAAAATCTGAATATAAATGCGCCATGGGAGAGGTAGAAAAAATTTGGACGTGGTAGGTGGGCTACAAACTCCCCCATGGCTGAATAATTTTCATACACAACTCATATATTAATTTTATGTAAATTACATAAAAAAGGGGGTAAGAGCGGAGGTTAGAAAAATAGAAAGAAATACTAACCATCCGTTAATGTTTTAATGGTTATCGTGCATATATATTACTTGCGGTGGTATTATATTAACCGTAAACAGATTAAAAAGATTAAATATTAATTAGACTGAACAAAAACACGATTAACTGTTCATTTCAGTTAAAATTATTAACTCCTGCATCAAAAGAGCTTTGAAATTGAAACTTTGATGGTGAAATAATGAAGTCAAATATAATCCTCTTTCTGTCATACACATCAGCGATGATGTCATCGGTATTTATCCCGAACCTTGCCATGGAACTCGGTGCAACTAATACAGAGATAGGTCTAATCGGTGCTTCGTATGGTCTTACTATATTCCTTTCATCATTCATCTTTGGCAGGGCATCGGATATGAGGGATAGAAGGAGTTTTTTAAAGCTGGGACTCTTCTCTGCAACGGTCTTTTTCTTTTTGCAGATATTTGCATACGACGTCCGGTCATTGATAATAATAAGGGGGCTTGCAGGTTTTTCACTTGGCATTTTTACAGCACCTCTGATAGCCTATACCTACGAGTCAGGGCGAAAGCTTGGGAATTTCGCTTCGTATGGGTCACTGGGCTGGGCATTCGGGGGGCTGCTTGCAGGTGTGATAGCCCAGCAGGGCGAGGCATTTATATATATAAATACACTCCTCCCGTACTGGGCGGTCTTTTTACTCAGTTCTGTCTTCTTTCTAATCTCACTTCTTATAGCCCTGAGACTGCCAGAGGTGATGATGGTTCGGGTGAGTGTCCCGCTATTTCCAAAAGATGTGATAAAGAAGAACTGGGTAGTGTATCTTCCGGTCTTTTTGAGGCATACTGCGGCATTCTCTATCTGGATTATATTCCCGCTCTATCTGGCAGAACTTGGAGCAACCAGATTCTGGATAGGGGCGATGTATTTTATCAATGCCGGCACGCAGTTTTTTATAATGAGGCAGCTTGACTGGAAAAATGATGTCAGGCTCATAAATATCGGGCTTGTGGTATCTGCCCTGGTGTTTTTATCTTATGTCTTCCCTGATAATTTCTACCAGGTCATACCGATCCAGATATTACTTGCAATTTCGTTTTCATATCTCTATGTCGGCAATTTGAAGTATCTAACAGATAACAACAGGGAGAAGTCGACATCAGTCGGTATATTAAATTCTGTGACAAGCATTTCTATGGCAGTCGGGCCGTTGCTGGGCGGTGCGATTGCGCAAATTGGAGGCGGGTTTCATGCCGTCATGTATTTTGCAGCAGGGCTTGCGTTTATAGGGCTTGCTGTCAGCCTATTTAAACTCTAGATAGAATTTGATACTCTGCTCCCTAAGCCAACTAAAGTAACTGTCAAGATGGGTTCTTGAGCATTATACCGGACGGATTTTATTTCACAACCTCTCTGCCATGTGCTGGATCTTCCTTATAGAAAATGGGATCTCCTCTGCCACATCAGTTGCAGTATAGCGGTATCCCTTGCGTTTCTCAAGTTCGTCTCCGCAAAATCCTGTTATAAAAGAAGAACACAGTGCAGACTCGAAAAGTCCGACTCCCTGGGCGATAAACCCTGCTGTGACACCTGCCAGGACATCGCCCGTCCCGCCGACAGTCATACCCGGGTTCCCTGTAGAATTGTATCTGTACTGCCCGTTTTGTGCCGCAATTATATCGACTGCGGATTTCAAAACGATTACAGAATTGAACCTTTTAGCATAATCAAGGACGGTTTCAAGGTCAGGGGATTTCCCTGTCATTGACCTGAACTCACCTGCATGCGGGGTTATCACCGCATTTTTAATTGGCGGTTTAACAGCTTTTATCGCATCAGCATCCACAACGGCCGGGATATCAGTCCTCTCCAGTATAGCGGTAACCGCATCCAGGGTCTCCTCCTTTACTCCAAGGCCAGGGCCAATGACCATCGAATCACAGTCTTTTGAAAGATTCAAAACGGTATCAACGGCATTTTTGTTTAGAAATTCTCCATCATATTTCCTGACAATAAAATCCGGCCGGCAGCACCTTGTGATATCAAAATTTATCTCAGGAACGACAAGATACACGAGGTCCGCTCCAGAATTCAATGCACCAGTCCCGCTTAGTATCGGCGCTCCATAGAAGAGGTCGCTTCCTCCAACGATTACGACCCTGCCGTGGTCTCCTTTGTGCGAATCTCTTTTTCTCTTTTTCAAATTGAATATGATATCTCCAGGACCGACGTGGGTCTCCGCCTCTTCTGGGATCCCTATATCCTTTACAACGGTATTGAATCTTTCAAGCCCTTTTTTCATCTTATGAAATGTTATGACCATATCTGCCCTGACACAGTCCCCTTTACCAGTATCAAAGTCAAGACCAGTCGGCACGTCTATGCTCACTTTTGGGGCATCTGATCTGTTTATCAGCTCAACGGCAGATTTTACAGGTTCTCTCAATTCCCCTTTAATACCCGTGCCGAGAATCGCATCGATAATCAGGTCTGCTGTAATTGGCGTTTTTTTAAACTGAGATATTTCAACCAGGTCTTTTATCTTCAAAAAATTCTTTTCCGCCTCAGGGGTTTTCGGCATGTCACCAACAATGACCACCCTGACGTCTCTGCCGTCGTGATGGAGGTATCTTGCAATGACAAAACCATCACCCCCATTGTTGCCGGTACCGCAGAAGATTACAGCAGTATTGAATTTGAACCTGCCTTTGATCTCCAAAAACGCCTCTCTCCCGGCATTTTCCATAAGTGTTTCTCCAGGCACGCCAAAGTAGCCCGAGTTTATATCGACTATCTGCATCTGCCTGTGTGTGATTAAATCCTTCCAGGTATCCTCGACATGGGACATAGAATCTTTTGTAGTTGTCTTAAGTTTTATAACTTTTCCTGCACCCTTCCAGACCTCTTCCAGTACTCTTCCAGCCCACCTGTATTTGAGACCAAAACCCGGGCAGACCTAGAACTCGTCCATCTTATATTCCTCCCAGCCCCTCTCCCCGATGGCAATCTCCAGTTCTACCGGGGTCAAAAGCACCTGTTTATATCTTTTTGCATCGTCTATCGTGACCCTCGGGCAGGCAGTATTGACGAGTGCATCGAGCTTTCTAAATGAAATCAGATTCTCTGGCGTGATCTCATCAAGGTATATGAGATATGCCTTTTTACCTCGCTTCTCCAGGCTCTCTTTTATCCTGATTGCCAGACCCTTTCGCATCTGCCCCTTCTTCTTCCCGACAATTATCCCGAACGTCCTGGCATCCTTTGCCCTTCCAATCTCTGCAAACCGTTTTTTGATTATCCTGTCTTTTAAAGGCTCAATGTCCCTTACCTCGTTTTGCAGGATATCAAAGGCATAAGTCCTTTTTCCGGTTGACAGTGCAACGCCAAGCGGATGGAAATCACCGCTCCCGATATAGACGAAATTATCGACATTCTCAGCAATAGTTCTTGCGGCTGAAAACGAGCATCCCAGCACCTGCCCGTCGTGTTTCGTCCTGCCCCGGGCCTTCCCGATATGGACATCAAACCCGTTCTTTTCAAGGAATCGCTTGGCCTTCTCCAGAGAACCTATGTGCTGTACTGTCGTTACAAGTCCGACCCTCTTTTCGAGCATCGAGAGGTTCTTTTCAAGCAGCGGGATGGGATCTGTATCGATATGCACCTCGATGTAGTACGTTGGGATATCCGCGGCCTCGAGGACAGGGGCGTGTCCGAAATGAAACAATGCGTCTGCCCCAAATATGCTCAGACCCACATCTGCCAGGTCGCATGCGCCGTAGCACGGGTCAGACGATATGATGATCTGGCATCCTGTTTTTTCTAAGACCTCGTCGGCGATGCCTGTTGCATAATCTTTCAGCCCTTCTGGCATCTGGAGGCCGACTGTCCTGTAGCCGTTCTTTTTTATTATCTCTGCGATTCTATCTGTTTTGAAGTTGTACACGTGATATACCTCTTGTGATATAACTCTTGTGAAGTTAGTAGGAGTAATCGACAATAGATCGCTGCGTTCTCCCTGCCTTTTTCTGTCTGGAGACGACAAATTTCTGAAAATTCTCCATTGACTCGAATCTCAGATTTTTTATTGTTTTGAAATTCCAGCCTGTCGCCACAATACTCGCAACACTGTTTGCAATATTTGCAGATTTTAGTGGGTCTTTTGTCTTTACAAAACTTGAGATAAACGAGCCTGCAAATGCGTCCCCGCAACCTGTAAGGTCAACTATCTTCGGCTGGTAGACCGACGGGAAGAATGTCATCTCATCATCAATTACCATGCTGCCGATTACCCCGATTGTCACAGCTATCATGTTGTGTTCTGTCTTTTTCAATGCGTTTAACGCATATTCCAGCCTCCTTGTGTCAGTCAGGCAAATCGCCTCTTCATCGTTTATTGTGAATATATCGACTTTTGGTATCAGTTCAAATATCTTCTTCTTGTACCTGGAGAAATAGCCTATGTGAGTATTCAGCGAGATGGTGCAGTCAGCGCCTTGTGTCTTTTCTCTAAGATAGTCCAGGAAGATTTCCTGTTTTGTGGCAGCCATCGGTGCTATATGGAAACCCTTTGAGCCCAGGTAGGTCTTCGGGATGTCCTCAGGTCTGATATAGACCCCGACGTTTAGCGCATAGTCTTTATAGACCGCCATACCGTCTTTATCATAGTCTATTGAAAAGGTGGTGCTTTTGCCCCTGACCTTTTTTAGCCCATCTGTATTGATGCCGGGCTTCCTGAGTACCGAGTAGAAGCGTCCTGGAAAGTCATCACCCACCCTCGAAACGATTCCAACAGTGCTGAATATCTTCGCCGCCATCGCAGAATATACCGCCGCCCCGCCGAGCTGGACCTTATCCCTGCCTTTTATCCTGACCCTGTCAATGCTTGTGTGGCCTATTGTCACTACGTCTGTTACTGCATCCATGGGTATAGGAGTAAATATACTTGAGGTAAATATTTTTTGGGTAATGTCCCCTATTTATACATTTTTTTCTTCCTCCAATATTTACTCAGTCTACAGGTATCAGTCACTACATGCCGATTTTCCCTTACCTTGGCGGAACTACGAACGAGAGGAGTTCTTCCCAGCTCCATATGTGGTCTGTAATCCCGTGGGCCATTGCAGGTGCCCTCAGCCCCCATTTTCGGTCCAGGACTTTTGCCGTCACAAAACAGGATTGCCACCAGGATTATTTATAAAAGTTATGCAGACGGTGCATATATATGTAATGATGCTCTTTAAGGTGCACAAGATGGACATCTACCAGGACATCATCGAGGAATTGAAGACCAAAACCGTCACAAGAGAGGACGTCACAAGGATAAAAACACGATTTGCAAAAAAATACAGACTTGACAGGATCCCAACGAACTCTGAAATCTTAAGCCATGTGGATGGATCTGACCTGGAACGTCTACTGCCAGTCCTTGTAAAAAAGCCAATAAGGACGATGTCAGGGATAGCAGTTGTTGCTGTGATGGCACGGCCATATCCCTGTCCTGGAGAATGCATCTACTGTCCTGGAGGAGAGGACTCTCCCAGGAGCTATACGGGTCTTGAACCTGCCGCACTTCGTGCAAAGAGGACTGGTTACGACCCGTACAAACAGGTCAGCGACAGGTTAAAACAGCTTGAATCAATCGGGCATCCTGTCGATAAAGTTGAGCTTATTGTAATGGGAGGCACATTCAACGCCCAGCCGGCAGATTATCAGGAATGGTTCATCACCCAAAGTCTTAAAGCAATGAATGATTTTGGTGGAGCTGGTAAGCTATCTAAAACAGCTAAATCTGCCCTTGAGCCGAATAGAACATCCCGCCTGAAATCGGACTTGATTGACGTACAGAACGAAAACGAGAATGCACGTGTAAGGAATGTCGGCATAACCCTTGAAACCCGCCCTGATTTTGCAGGGCAGGGACAGATAGATAAAATGCTCGAACTCGGAGTTACCAGGGTGGAACTTGGCGTCCAGACAATATACGATCCGATATACAGGAAGGTAAAACGGGGACATACCATAAAAGACGTAATCGACGCCACCCGCAGGCTCAAGGATTCCGGGCTCAAAGTCGGCTACCATATCATGCCGGGGCTTTTCTCGAATTTTAAGACCGACATTAAAATCTTCGATACCATCTTTACTGACGAGAACTTCAAGCCTGACTTTATCAAGATCTATCCGGCACTTGTCATCAGGGGGACGGAACTCTTTGATATGTGGAAAGATGGAGAGTATTCACCATATTCTGACGAGGAGGCAGCCGCCCTTTTAACCGAGATAAAGAAAAAGATGCCTAAATGGACGAGAACCATGCGCATACAACGAGATATCCCGGCTAAGCTTATTGAAGCAGGGGTAAAAAAAGGCGATCTGGGCGATGTGGTTTACAGACAGCTTGAAGAGAACGGTTTCAGGTGCCGATGTATCAGATGCCGGGATGCCGGCCATCTCGTATATAAAAAGGGCATAAAGATTGGTGGAATCGAGGTTCTAAAAGAGGTCTACCAGGCCTCTGGAGGAGAAGAGCATTTCATCTCAGCAGAAGACGTGGAAAATGATGCACTTATCGCATATCTCCGCCTCAGATTTCCTTCAGAGGATGCCAGACGTAAAGAGATTGATGGAAAGACAGCAATTATCAGGGAGCTCCGTGTGGTGGGGCAGATGGTACCTATCGGAAAAGAGATAAAAAAGGCCAGGCAGCACAGGGGGCTTGGCGCGCTGTTATTAAAAGAGGCTGAAAATGTATCTGCAATAAATGGAAGAGACAATATTCTAATAACAAGCGCGATCGGTACAAGGGAGTACTACAGGAAACATGGCTACCATGCATTTGGACCATACATGAGGAAGAAATTATAATTTCGATAACTTTTTTTGTAGAATAACGTATATTTTTTTTAAAGAAGTGAATATTTTATAGTAAAATATAAAAAAATATTTATATGATAGATGATATAATTATAATTACTAGGCAGATAAAATGTTAACTGATGAAGAAATAAAAAATGCCAGAAAAATATCGCCTGAATTGAATGAAAGGAAATCAATTGTACTTGCAAGCATCCTGAAAAATGGGAGGATATCTGACTCAGAGCTGATGGTGCCGCTGAAACTAAAAAGTGCAAATTCGGCGTCCTATTACCGTAAGGACCTGGAGTCACAGGGTATAATCAAAGGATACACCGCGATTATAGACTGGAAAAAGCTGGGTTATCCAACGGAATTCCTGGTACTGATTGAAGGGGAGGATATGGATGCAAACTTTAATGTCGAAAAGGAGATTATTGCATCACTTGAAGACTACGAAAAGAAGAATGGAGATATATTCATACTTCCAAGCGGGAACGGGAGGGCAATTATAAGCAATATTATGACATGTTTTGGCGAGAGGCCCATGACAATCATAGTAGGACACGCAACCTCGGAGCACGATGCAATCATCTATTCGCAGTACTATGTATCTGACAAGTTCACAGACACAAAGATCACCTTTCTACTTATTAAAGGGAAGGGTGTACATGACTTTTTTATTGATAAGGATTATATAAATTTCATGAAAGGCTCATTTAAAGAAGATAAGGAACTTGAACTGCCAGCCGAATTTAAAAAACGGTTTCCATCCCTGTCTTCTAGAAAAAAATAGTCACTTACTTCTTTTACTTTTTACTTGAATCATCACAATCATCCCAGTATTCCAATCATTCAAGTTCCAGATCCTCCCTCGCATATACCGTGAACCTGTTATCTGTGTAAAGTATCGGGAAATAATGCGTGTCATGATATGTGTTTCTCATCTTTACAATACCGATATATCTCTCAAGAGAGCTTAGTATGTCTCCTCGTTTCTGAAAGTCCATATGGATAATCGCATCTGCCAAAAATGCCTCTACTCCATAATGACTGTAGTTTGGAGAGTTTAAAGACATCTCCGATATCAGGAGACTTGTCAGCCTGGTGTCCCGAAGTGCTGTGAAAAAATAAAATATCTCTCTTCGTGGATCTTTGATACTTGTAAGAGAATAGAGGGCATCCAGAGAATCCACAACTATTAAGTCATATCCCTTGTCTTTGATATCGTCTATATACACCTTTATTCTATGTATCCAGTTCTCTTCAGATTTCTGTTTATTAATCTTGTTCTGCACGTTGTCAAAATCCACAATCGAAAGATTTTTGTGGCCGTTCATTTTCAGCATCTTCATCTGCTGCTTTAAACTCTGGATATCCTGTTCCAGGGTGAGATACAGCCCCTTTATATCTTCCTTTAAAGCATTGTTGTATAGAATACTGTAGCAAAGGGAGGATTTCATGGTACCGGGAGTCCCGCATACAATAGAAACGCTTCCTCTGGGTATACCGCCAGATATATGCTTATCTAATCCTTGGACGTATGTTTTTATTCTATCAATATCGCCCACGTGAGATCACCATCCGTAATCCATAAATAAGAACTACTGGACATATATAAGTTTTGATTGTATAAGGATTCAAAAACATTTTTGTTTAGTACCTTCCTTTAACTCCTTCGATAGCCTTATCAGGTCTGTACAGGCATCTCCTTTCTTTTTGGATACTATATCTACAAATGCACTTCCAACTACTACCCCTCTTGCTCCCGCATTGACGATTGACTTGACGTGCTCCTTTTTTGAGATACCAAACCCTACCGCAAGCGGGAGGGTGCCGTTTATATGTTCCAGTGCCCACTTCGTCTTTTCAATCGTGATATCCTGCAGTTTGTCTCTTGCCCCTGTGACCCCCAGAAGCGAGACGAGATAGATGAACCCCTTTGCCTTTTTTGCAATCTTTTTTATCCGCTCTTCTGTGGTTGTCGGGGCTATCAGGAAGATGAAGTCCACACCATATCTATCGCAGCAGTCCAGTACGTTTTCCGCTTCTTCCAGAGGCAGATCAGATACGAGTATCCCGTCAACACCGACATCGCGGCATTTTTTTATAAACCTCTCTTCCCCATACTGGAGGACAATATTATAATATGTCATGAATACAAATGGTGTTTTTATTCCGTCTTTTCTAAGCCTTTTTATCATATCAAATGCGATGTCGGTATTCATGCCTTTTTTAAGCGAGCGGTCAATCGCTGCCTGGATTGTCGGCCCGTCTGCTATCGGGTCAGAGAACGGGACACCGAGCTCGAGGATATCCACATTTTTGACAATGCACCTGATAAGTTTTTCAGACGTCTTGATGTCCGGGTCGCCCATGGTGAGATATCCTATCAGCGCTCCCTCTTTTTTCTCCTCGAGTTCTTCAAATTTCTCCTTGATACGTCTTCCTGGCATGGATATCATTTCTACAGTTATTGTATTAATATCTTTTCTCCAATACTATCACTATCCCAGCACCCCCTTGAGTGTCTTTTCAACCCTTCTATAGTCTGGAACATTCTTTCCACATTGCCATTGCTCTGCGAATGTTTCATCCTGGCTTTGATGTGTTGAGAGAGGTACTCTCTCAACATTTCTCAAAAATATCAGAGAAGAGTTTTACCGAGTTTAAAGGGGGAGAAAACCCATCGAGGCACATCCCTCCAAAGAGTAAGTAGACTGGGAAGCAGGGTTATTGCCTAAGGCGTGTATTTGGTTATCGTTTGATTATCATTATTTGTTATTTAATTTGTCAGATCAATCCCGGTATCACTTATCTCAAATTTAAACGACCCCATAGCATGTTTTGTTCCTCTCATCTTCCTGATATTTATCTTCCGTTCCTGGGTTTCCGTGTTGAGCCTCATTATTATCACACCATCGACCATAAAGGTCTCGACAGGAAATTCGTTTGTTCCGATATCCATCGTCCTGGCCTCACTTATAACCAGAGACGTAATCCCCATTGCAGAGAGTCTCCCTGAAAGCTGGAGTAACTTTGTCCTCAGTTCGAAATCATTCTTGCTTAAGATTCCCATAACTGAGAGAGAGTCAATGACCAGCCTCTTTGCGCCTATTTCATCGGCCGCATCCTGGGCTGCCGCGAGCATGTTTTTCACGTCAAGTGCCCTGGCCATCACATCGGACTCCATCCCACGCTCCTCAATCCTCCCGCTTGCAGCATCGATAATCACAAGCTTATTCTCAGCTTCAAGTTTTTCCATGTCCCAGCCAAAAGACCTCATGTTCCGCTTGATATTCTGCGGGGTCTCGTGCAATGTTACCAGGACCCCCGGTTCATTCTCGTCCACGGCTCCCCTATACAGGAATTGCACCCCGTAAATCGATTTCCCACTTCCAGGTCCCCCGAGTATCAGTATGGTGTTCCCAGCAGGATATCCGCCATGTGCAAATAGACGGTCAAAACTCGAAATACCTGTTTTTACAAATTCCATGTTTTCGTCCTCCATTCATTTACAACATTTATATCCCTTTAATATCCCTTTAAAGGAATCTAAACGAGTTAATTAATGGAAGGCATAGGTTCTTAATATATTTTATGTGATGTTAATCGTTATTTATTTAAAATACAATACTTCCCTACATCCTTTTTTTTAGTCCCGCACTTAAACCTTGTAGCTCCATCGCAATAGCTTACCGGCATATTACAGTTTTCACACTTTTCAAAGTCTTCCATCGTAGTCAGATATTATCTTAACCTCATAAAAGTTATAGTTTGAAGTTATAGTTTGTGTCGATATCTCCTGATGTCCTTTCTCGCCTTCATCCTGGAGAGGATTGGGTTAGTGATTGAAATCTTTTATCCTTTTATCTATGACATGCTTTGAGACATCTTTGACAATTTTCCTGATTCTGGCCTGGGTCTGCTCTACTGTTTGAACCCCGGTATTCAGGATATAGCATGGGGCAAAATTGAGGAGTTTGGTAAAAAAATTCACCTGCAGCTCTTCTCTGTGTTTGCCTCTGACCAGGAGATAGGGATTGTAGAAAGGCTCTTTTTTTATCTTTCCCCAGTCCTTTTCCGGGCCGGCACCTGGCATTACCATATATTCGCCTTTCCTCAGTATCTCGATGGCATCGTCTTCTGTGAGTTTCACCTCTGGACCATGTTCGTCGTCACGTCTTAAAAGTATGACTGCTCTAAGACGGGTGGTGTCGATAAATTTCTCAGGTCCGCCAATCCAGTAAGGGTCAAGGATCGCCCTGGAATTCCCGAAGGCTGCAAAGTCGCCGTCCTTGACATTTTCGAGCTTGCATTTCTTAAAAAGCTCTCCCATGATAGGATAGGTCTTTGCGATGTCTGTGCGCAGGTAGAATTTTCTCTCAGAGATGTAAGCGGATGCCCTGCCCTTTTCACCGCCAATATATTCTACATAACACCAGTCATCGGAATGCATCCTTGCATTTTTTATGTTGAGTGTGAGTCCATACGAATGTGTGGACTTCCCGGTACCTGTCGGTGCTATGATAACTACCCCTGTCCCGCCGACATCCACTACAGAGCCGTGGATTGAGTGGATCTCGTGCTGCATTTCCATGATATCTGCGGCAATCCCAAGTGCCCAGGATTTGCACTGGCCATAGTAGTTGGTATTGAAAAATACTGCGGTTTTTGTTTCTGTGTTGTAGTATGCATAAGGGTTCTCTTTTTCTACCCCTGTAACAGCATATATCGTTCCGTGGGGCATTGCATCGAGAGGTGCTGGAAACCAGTTCTCTATCCAGAAATCAATCAGGTGCGGGTCATTTGTTTTTAGCTGGATGATTATCCCGTCAATATTGGCATTCCATGAGTGTAGCTGATTGTATGGCAGATTGGCTTCTGCTTTTTTTACAAGCCTGTCCCTTTTACTTGTGGGTATATCTTTGTCTGAATCAACCCGCATTTTTGGTTCTGTTATGACATTGTTGAGTGTTGTTGGATCGAATTTCGTGTTGGTTATGTTTTCCATCTTTTTTCAAAACTCCTTGAAAATCGTGTAAGGTATCAATATTGGTATCAATATTGTTCCATTATCCCACAATTATCTCATCGATTTGGAAATCACTTTCAGGAAATTTCAGGAATATTAGACATGCAAGTCAGTAGTGAGGCCACAGATATACCGGTATAATATACTGATATAATTAACATTAAACTGTATCTTTGGCGAGTATGGATTATATTCAACGAGGATATAAAGATATCGGTTGCCGCGGAACTGTTCGCCCTAACACATAACGGCATTATACAACCACACCTCACCATACGAAATATTTATATTCTAAACCATACAATCTCTTTTGCTATCCTAAAAAGGAGGTCTGTAAAATGAAAAGGCGGGATTATGTTCTCTGTCATTAATGAAGCGAAGAAAAATATGAATCTACCAGATAAAGTGGCAATTTTTGATACCACGTTGAGGGATGGGGAACAGACGCCAGGTGTGGCACTGACCGTTGAGAATAAGATTGCTATTGCACGTCAGCTTGACAAACTTGGTGTTGATATTATTGAAGCGGGCTTTCCAATCTCATCGAAAGGTGAGAGAGATGCCGTATCGAAGATAGCAGGTGAAGGACTGGAATCGCATGTCTGCGGTCTGTCACGGGTCTTAACCCCTGATATAGACGCGTGTCTGGACTGCGGTGTCGATTTAGTACATACGTTTGTCTCGACTTCTGATATCCAGATCAAACACACGATAAAGAAGGGAAAGGAAGAAGTCAAAAACATGGCAGTAGACGCGGTCACTTACATCAAAGACCACGGTATAAAATGCCTGTTCTCGGCGATGGACGCCACCAGAACCGAGACAGGGTATCTTCTTGAGATATTCAGGGCAGTTGAGGATGCCGGGGCAGATATAATAAATATCCCTGATACGGTAGGTGTCATGATGCCCCAGGCGATGCGGGACCTGACATCAGAGGTGTTTGACAGTGTCAGAATACCGATAGACGTCCACTGCCATAACGATTTCGGGCTTGCAGTGGCAAACAGCCTTGCAGCAGTCGAGGCAGGGGCAAGAGAGGTCCAGTGCACGATAAACGGCCTGGGTGAGCGGGCTGGTAATGCTGACCTCGAAGAGGTAGTGATGAGCCTGACGTCAATTTATGGTGTTGAGACAGATATCAATACCAGATACCTCTACGAGACATCGAAACTTGTAGAAAGGCTTACAGGGATCAGGGTCATGCCGAATTTCCCGATAGTAGGTGAAAACGCATTCTCTCACGAATCCGGGATACATACACACGGCGTACTGGAAGATGCGAACACATTTGAACCCGGGGTTATGACGCCGGAAATGGTCGGGCACAAGAGGCGGATTGTATCTGGAAAACATGCAGGTACACACGGGATACGTGCAATGCTTGAAGAGATGGGATTTGAGATAAAAAAAGACCAGTTAATGGAAGTAACCCGGAGAGTGAAAGATCTGGGAGATAAAGGCAAGGTGGTAACAGAGATGGACTTGAAGGCGATCGCAGAGACTGTTGTAGGCCAGGTGTCTGAAGATAAAACGGTCATCGATCTAAAGGAATATGCGGTTATGACAGGAAATAATATGGTGCCAACTGCCTCAGTCAGGCTGAGATTCAAGGACCTGGACACAGATAAGGACAGAGAGATAATGGGAGCTGAGACAGGAGTAGGACCTGTGGACGCTGCACTAAATGCTATAAGGAGTGTGGTAAAAGGCATTGAAGATATCAGGGTGACCGAGTACCATCTCGAGGCAATAACAGGTGGTTCTGACGCCCTGGCAGATGTGATAATAAAGCTCGAGGACAGCAGGGGTAATTTAGTTACCGCAAGGGCTGCAAGAGAGGACATAGTAACAGCGTCTGTCGAGGCGATGATCCAGGGGATTAACAGGATATTTCTGATTAGAGAGAAGTGACGGGAAGTGGCATAGAGGTGACGAGAGATGACGAGAGGTAACGAGAGGTGACTGGAGGAGATATCATGTCGGTCGTTGATGCATTGATGAACCCGGAGGTATATGATGAGAAGGTCTTGAAGATAGTACATCTACAGACCCATATATCCCATGTCTTCCTCACAGGTGAGTACGTATACAAGATAAAAAAACCCGTGGACTTCGGATTTCTCGACTTTACAACGTTAGCTAAGAGAAAACATTTCTGCGATAGAGAACTTGAGATAAACAGGATGCTCTGTCCTGGTATCTATCTGGACGTTGTACCGATAGGCAGGTCCCCCTCTGGAGATATCAGGATAAACAGCGAGTTTGAAACTGTTGAATATGCTGTAAAGATGGTCCAGCTGCCGCAGGAGTCTATAATGACAGAACTCCTGAAAAAAGGAGAGATATATAAAAATGACATTGATAAAATCGCGGAACTGCTTGCAGATTTTCATAGTAAAGCTGAGACCGGTGAGGGTGTTGATGAATACGGATCGGTAGAACAGATCAAGGCCAACTGGGTCCAGAATTTTGACCAGACCCAGGATCTTAGAGGTAACCTGCTGGAGGAATCGTCGTTTGATACTGTAAAAATGAATGTCCTAAGTTTCATCGAAGATAACAGAGAACTCTTTGAGAGGAGAGTTGCTGAAAAAAAGATTCGGGCATGTCATGGGGATGTGCATTCTGGCAACATCTTCGTAGTGAGAGAGGGCGGCAGGCTGTACAGTGAAGGGATTTATATCTTCGATGCCATCGAATTTAACGAGGCGTTTCGGTGCGGGGATATCGCGTCTGAAATTGCATTTCTGTCCATGGACATGGATTTCCATGGCAGGGACGACCTGTCAGAACATCTTGAAAAGAGGTACAGCGAATATGCAGGTGATGATATAGCACCTCTCTTATTTTATAAGTGCTACAGGGCGTATGTGAGGTCGAAGGTCTCAAGCTTCAGATTAGATGATCCAGATATAACCGAGAAAGAAAAAGAGGAGGCGGTAGCCCTTACTAAACGGTATTTCGAGCTGGCACTGGGATATGCAGCCCGTCTATGAAATCGGTTTAGAAAAGTTTTGATTTGTGATTACTGTGTTTCGCCAGGCAACACCAGAAGAGAGGAAGAGATATTATAGCGAGGAATGGGATAGAGAAGACGTCCCGGACTTCATAGTGGACTCCATAAAAAAGAGGGAATTCGGATTCGATCACGACGGCCTTGGGCCAAGAGACCGATATAATACCTTCAATTCAATCGATGAGCTTGCAGATTTTTTAAAAAACAGAAGCCCGTTTGCAGCCTATTGCAGTGTTTCTTTATATGAATACCCAAAAAAGAGGGAGAACTGGGAAAGGGCCGAGCTTGTTTTCGATATAGATGCAAAGGACCTGCCGGTCAAGAACTGCTGTGGTGAGGGGATGGTCTGTGAGGTCTGCCTTAACCGGGCAAAGAATATGGTTATGGAGATAGATACGAACCTAAAACAGCTGAAACTCGAAAACGTCTACTATGTCTATTCAGGCAGGGGGTACCATATAAGGATACTCGATACCGATATCATGGAAATCGGGGAGGCCGAGCGCGGGTTCATCCTGGACTATATCAGGGCGAGCGTGCCGGTGAGGGACGAATCAAAGACAAAAAAGGGCAGGGATCCAACCCTCTACAGTGCGGGCTATACAGGGATTTTCAGGAGCAGGTTTGCAGACATCATCGAGTATGCAGAACCAGAAGATTTTAAAGAGTTCGGCCTTGGTACAGTAAAGGCAGGTGAGATAATAAGAAACAGGGACGCCGTGGTGGAAGACCTTAGAAAGGGACGTGATAGGGCGATTAGAAAGATAATCAAAGACCCGAGGGCATATAAGAGGTTTGAAGAGCGGGTGACTGTCCAGATATCAAAGTTCCTGGATGCAAAAGTGACAGTTGATATAAAAAGGATACTCCGCCTGCCGTCCTCACTCCATTCAAAGGTGAGTATGAAGTGCATGGTTGTAGAAGACCTTGAAAGATTCGACCCGCTCAGATATGCGGTACCTGAGTTCGTGGACTTTGCGGATTTTGCAGATTACCAGGCGGGCAAGACAAAAACTATTTAATTTTGAAACGAAAACGAGGTATGGGTGAATAATCTTGGAAGTAAAGGAAATCGAACTCAAAGGTCATATAATCGATTCATTTATCCTCCCTGAGGTGTTTGATACTATAATGGACCACGGTGGAGAATTCGAGGTCATTCAGTTTGATATAGGCAAACATAAAAAAGACCCATCCTATGCGAGGCTGCTCGTCAAGGCCGGGAATAGAAAAGATCTTGATGTGATTTTAGGTGAGCTTTTAAAGATAGGTGCAAAGATCCCTGATATCGAGGAACTGAGGCTTGAGAAGGCACCAAAGGATATGACCCTCCCTGAAGGTTTTTACTCGACCACTAACCACCGTACCTATGTGCTTCTGGACGGCGAATGGATTGAAGTAAAGAATACCGAGATGGACGTGGCGATTGTTGTGGACAGGGAAAATAAACAGGCGTTCGGGAAGACGTTTTCAGATATCAAAAAGGGCGACCTGGTGGTTGTGGGTAATACCGGGATCAGGGTCGAGCCCCCTGAGAGACCGCGCAGTTATACTATATTCGATTTCATGAAGAGCCGGGTATCCTCTGAGAAACCTACCAGGTCAATAGTAAGTCAGGTCGCAGGAGAGATAAGGGAGGTGAAAAAAAGAGGGAAAAAGGTTCTTGCTGTAGCAGGGCCTGCTGTGGTTCATACAGGGTCTGCTGAATCGCTTGCCGCACTTATCAGAGAAGGGTTCGTGGACGTATTATTTGCAGGGAATGCGATTGCCGTCCATGATATCGAATACCAGCTGTACGGGACATCGCTTGGCCTGGATCTGAGATCAGGGAGGTCGACTGAAGGGGGTCACAGGAACCACCTCTATTCAATTAACGAGGTGAAACGTGCAGGTTCAATAGAAAACCTGGTCAGGGAAGGGAAGGTCAGTGGAGGTATAATGTATGAGTGTATCAAAAAAAGGATTCCTTTCGTTCTTGCAGGTTCGATAAGAGATGACGGACCGCTTCCAGAGGTTATAACAGATGTCATAGACGCCCAAAAAGAGATGAGAAAGAATCTGGAGGATGTGGAACTGGTTCTAATGCTCTCTACAATGCTCCATTCTATTGCAGTGGGCAACCTCCTCGCATCCAGCGTGAAGACAATCTGTATCGATATAAATCCTGCAACCGTTACAAAACTGAGTGATAGAGGGACTGCACAGGCGCTTGGAATTGTCACAGATGTTGGGATATTTCTTCCGATGTTAGCAGAGGAACTAATAGTTCAGTAGATTAAAGTAGTAGAGCATTAAAGTAGTAGAGCAAGAGCAGCCGTGGTCTAGTCTGGTCTAGGACACTAGCCTTCCAAGCTCGTTACCCGGGTTCGAATCCCGGCGGCTGCATTTCATAATCTTTATTTATCCCAAAACTCTCTCATCTCAAAATCAATACCTTCCGGGTGAATACAGCCCTCTTTTTGAGCCTGTTTTGTTTCTGCAGGTGTCATACCATATTTTCCGCAGACATAGATATATGCACTTGATGACGGTTGTAGATGTTTACAGAATATGCAGAACTCAGGGAAATCTGCATCCATATCTATTTTGATGGTTTTTCCTTCAGTTTTTATTATCCCTCTTTTCTCCAGTTCTATAAGTAGAGTTTGCCCTGCCACAGGTGGAAATAGTTTGTAAAACGGCCTCCAGTCAGTCATTCTATCTATTCTCCAACATTTTCACGATATCAATGATTGTTTCGTTTACAGGTGCTTCTATTTTATATCTTTTTCCCATCAAAACAGCTCCTTCTATATCAGGCATTAAAACGCCACTTCCATTTTATCACAAAATCATATCCACCCTAGCCTCACCTGTGTCCAGGCCAGTTATCAGTTCTTTCTGCTGTTTTGTTGCCTTTATGCTCCAATAATTCCTAAATTATCTCCATCCAACTATCCTACCATCGCCCCCTGCATTCAAGTGATTGAACATAAATCTCCCTCATCACCTCCCTGATAGGCAGACCAGTTTTTTTTGCAATCTCTTTTGCATCATCATACTCCGGTTTGATATTCACTACCCTTCCGTCATCATCTCTTGCAATCTTGACCCTCGCCCTGCCCCTGAAACCCGGTATCTCAACATCCACCTTGACGACCTCACGCTTAAGGAGAAACCTCTTATAAGACTTTCGTGTCCTTATTCCAAGCGTACCCGTCTCCTCTATCAGTATCTTTGATAACCTTGCTTCGTCCCCACCCTTTGCGATAACAGTTATTATAAACCCCGGCCTGTTCTTCTTTGTTACAGAAGGGACTATCTGGACATCCAGCGCACCATTTTCATAAAGCCGTTCCAGCGTGTAGCCCAGAACCTCGCCAGAAACATCGTCGACATTTGTTTCCATAACCCTCACATACTCCCCACCCTCATCTCTGGCACCCAGCACCCTTGCCAGTGTAAATGTGAGAAAATTCGGCCTGTCCCCGAGCTTGAATGTGCCAGCGCCCATACCGGTATTCTCAATCTCTACCACAGGAAACTCAAGCCCGTATTCGTCAGCAAGATTCGCCAATATCGCGATCCCTGTAGGCGTTGCCAGCTCCCCCTCAACTCCTGAAGAATGGAACGGTATGCCGAAATTTTTCAACATCAAAGCGGTAACCGGTGCAGGGACTGGTATCAATCCATGAGACGTCCTGACATTCCCTGACCCCACCTCAACAGGCAGAGAAAACACATCCACATCATCTCCAAAAAGCCCGAGATCATCTAAAAGTGCTGCCGCACCCAGGATATCAAAGAGCGTATCAGGCGAACCCAGTTCATGCAGGTGAACGCTGCCGGCCGTGCCGTCTGTATCCGGGCCGAACTCTGCGGCATCAGATATTTTATGCACCTCCCTCTCTGCTGCAATTATTGTCCTAAAGACATCCTTTACAAATCGTGACGCATCCTTTTTTAACCCCAGGGAAGAAACTAGCGCCTCTACGTCCCTGGTATCATATCTCCTGAACCTGCCCTCAATCGAAGTATCAATCCACAGCGCACGGATATCCGCCCTCCGCTCCATTCTCCACTCCACCCTGCAATCCATCCTGGCAGAGACTGCCTCTGCAACCCGCTCAAGCCGTTTCTCATCAGCCCCAATATCAAGTAGCGCGCCGAGCACCATATTCCCGCTAATACCGGATAGATACGGGTTTATTATCAAAATCCTTTTCATCTCACAAAACTCCATCTCACTCAACTCACGCATCTCTCGCTCAATTCACTCAACTCTCACGCATCTCTCGCTCAACCTCAATCTGCCCCGATGCCTGCTGCGATGTTCTTTGATATTACCTCCGGACGCCTGCCGACAATGACCATATCCTCTATCCTCACCCCGACATCCCTGTAAACCCCAGGTTCAACCGACACAACCATACCCTTCTCAAATATACCTTCTGCATCCTTTTTCAATGCAGGTGGGTCATGGACATCAAGCCCGAGACCGTGTCCGGCAGAATGAAGAAAATCGCATTCAAAACCATACTCCTTCAAGACCCCCCTTACAGCGGCATCGACATTCTTTACCTCATTGCCAGCACGGCATTCTCTTATACCTGCCTCCTGTGCATCCCTGACTGCCAGGAATATATCAGAAGAATCTGAAAATCCAAATGTCCTTGTGATATCAGAGCTGTAATGATTCACCCTTGCACCCATATCAACGATTACAGGATCTCTATCAGCGATTTTATTTGAAGGTCTGTGATGCGGTATTGCCGAATTTCCTCCACAGGCAATAATCGGCTCGAATGCCGAACCTGCCCTGGATTTAAAGAAATGCTCCACCCCTGCTGCTATCTCCTTTTCAGTATATCTTTTTGCATCAATCATCTCCTTTGCAATCTCCATCCCTCTGGCTGTCAGCTTCAGTGCATCTTTTATCTGCCTGATTTCGAATTTATCCTTCACCTTCCGCATATCATTTATAAAATCCAGGTCAAATATCTCCCTGTCCCTGAGATACTTCTCATAGAACCTGACAGTGGCATATCCCTTCTCAATACCGATTTTCTTATACCCGGGTCTAAACCCTTTTTTAAAGTTTTCAATTGGCTTCACATCCAAATCGATATCTGATGCAAGCTTTTTATCCATGTCTGATACGAAAAGCCGCGGGTCTTCCTCCAGGACAAGTGCGCAAAATGCAGACGGAAAGAATCCTGCCAGGTAATATATATTTTCGGGTTTCAACACTATCCCGCATTTAAGCCCTTTTTCCTCAAGGGCTTGGAGTGCCTTTTTTATTCTCATAGTAACCTTTAAAGAGGCGGTCAGATTAATAAATATAATGCTGTTAATGGCTGATGGTAATGGCTAATGGCTGACTGCCATAACGGCTATCGGACCGTTATCCATAAATGCAGAGCGCGATACGGGATATCTGCTGACCCGTTTTTATACAATAGAAATTCCACCTTTTTCCTCTCCCCTTTTTCAGGGATAGAGAATGTCTGAAGGTATGTCACATTCTGCCCGTGTTCAAGCACCACACTCCGCTTCCCAAGCACGGTATCACCTGTTTTCACCAACACAGTATAATTCACTCTCCCATACTCGTTATTCCTAATCCCTACATTCACCCTCCCCTCCTCACCAACACCAAGGACAGCAGGATATCCCTCCGCTCTCATATCTTCCCCCAGGATATAAAACTCGGTGAATCTCTCCCTCTGCCCTGACTTGGATGTCACATACACCAGCGTCCCTATACTGGAGACTATTGCAACAATCAACACCAGCATGAGTATCCTGCCAGAACATGGAAACTCCTTCCATCCGGTATCTTCCTTAAAATCCTTCCATCCCATCTCAAACTGAAACCGTTCGCTCTCATCAAGCATACCCCTGCGGTAGAGTGCAAGCGCAGACATCAGGAAGATGAAAATCGCCAGTGCAGCGACAACAGGAACGAGACGTATCCCAAACGATGTGTAGTTCAATATGAGCCCGAGTAAAGGCGCGACTGCGACAGAAAGCCCGATAGACAGGGCGACACGTTCAATGCCGTCGATATCTCCTTTTTTTGTGAAAATTGCAGCAGTAACAGAATATCCAGGAAGAAAAAGTATGATAATTATTCCCATCAGGATTCGAAGAACAGAACCATCAAGTGGTGGGGCAATGACAGAAAACACAGATACCGCAGTCAGCCCCAGAATGATCTTCAAATCTGTATCGATTTTAATTGCCATGTCGTCACCTTTCAATCTCGGTGTACCTCGTCTATCCAGTCCTTTTATCTTATCCAATTACCTCTTATCCATTTACCAACTCATTTATCCATTTCCTGTGTATAAAAATGTGTTGCTTGTGTTGCTTTTTACGCTTTTTACCTGAATAAAAACCTGAATGAAAGAAAGGAATAAAAGAAAGACATATAAATCATAAGGTAAAAGAATTCATTTTCATGAAACCACCAATCAGGATCACAATCGCCCTGGATGACAAGACCTCCACACTATTTGACAGGCTAAAAAGTGAAACACGTTCATCGAAAAGCGGGCTTATCAGGCGTGCATTAAGATTCTATTCAGACTACAAAGAACTCCTGGAATCAGGGGATGAGAAGATAAACACCTATGTGGATATGCTCGCTGAAGGAGAACATGTGATAATCGACCTTGACCACTGGATATTGTTTTTAAAGCTTATTGAGGACAGCCCCAGGGCTGACGAGTTCTGGGACGCACACCGCAAGATTGCCAAATCCCATGCAGAACAGCTCAAAGGAAAGATAAAATCTGTCGAAGACCTGCTCACAAGGCTTGAGGTATGCAACTTCTATAAACTGAGAAAGGCTGATGAAAAGGAGTTCACACTTATTCTGGGCTCAAAAGCCGGCAAAGAGTTCATAAAGACATTTTTAGAAGAATCTCTCAAAAATATGGGGTTTAATGTTGATATCAAAGAGGATTACTCGAAATTGAGGGTAAAAATATTGTAGAGGATTTTGTAGAGTTATTGGGTTAGTCAGACACAAAGCGACATGGTTATATATCTGAAGTAATTATTGTGGTAATATGATTCGAGTTGCAGTTACCGGGGCACTTGGAAGGATGGGCAGCATGATAATAAAAACGATATCTGGCAGAGAGGATATCGAACTCGTACTTGCTGTCGAGGTATCCACAAAGGTAGAGATTGGGAAAGACATCTGCGAACTCCTGGGCCTTGGTAAAATAGGCAAAACGGATAGAACAGGTGAAACAGGCATAATGTTGACAGGCAGCGACGAACTGGAGAACGCTCTGGAAGATACCAGGCCTGATATCCTAATCGATTTTACATCCCCTGATGCTGCCTTTAAGACCATAAAGACGGCAGCAGGGGCAGGGATAAATCTTGTTGTAGGGACAACAGGGTTTACAGGTGAACAGAGAAGAGAAATCGAAGATATTATCAAAGAAAGCGGGATATGTGCAGTAATATCTCCAAACATGGCAACAGGAGTAAATGTATTCTTTAAGGTTATAAGAGATATCGCCAAGACCCTTGGAAACGATTACGATATCGAGATAATAGAGGCCCATCACAGATTCAAAAAAGACGCACCATCAGGGACAGCCCTGAAAGCAGGCGAGCTGATAGCAGAGGCTGCTGGCAGAGATATAGAGGAAATCGGGATGTTCGGACGCTCGAGAGGGGTTATCGGTGAGAGAGGGGAAGAGATAGGTTTCCATTCTATAAGGGCAGGTGATATCGTAGGAGACCATACAGTCCTTTTCGCAGGTGAAGGGGAGCGGGTAGAGATCACGCACAGGGCACACAGCAGACAGGCATTTGTAAACGGTGCGATAAGGGCAGTAACCTGGCTTTATGAGAACGGGAAGCCTGGCAGGATATACTCTTCATGGGACGTGCTCGAAATATGCTAGCACCTGTTCGATATGAACTTCACCTCAGAGGACAGGATTCTAGTATGAGGGATTTACTATGAAGTATTTAGACAGACCCACAACGCCGATTGAAGTAAAGGACAGGTCTATCAAAAGCCTGACTGACGCAATGAAAGAGACAGGCTTCCAGGGCAGGAAACTCGGTGAAGCAGTGGACATCTGGGCAAGTATGCTGGAAGAAGAAGACATGACAATCTTCATGGGGCTTTCAGGAGCAATGGTACCTGCAGGGATGCGTAAAATCATCTCTTTTTTTATAAAAACCAGGATGATTG
>WAQR01000124.1 GCA_015520145.1 Candidatus Hydrothermarchaeota archaeon | reverse complement strand
TAAAAATAATACCGCAGACTCAAACACCTATTACGGCATTATCCTCTCCTCTTCCAGCAACGCCACCCTCCAGGGAAATAACGCAAACCAGAACACGCTGTACGGAATCCTGCTGTATTCCTCCAGCAACACCACTGTAAGTGGCAACACTGCGGACCTGAACAGTTACGGCATCTTCCTCTCTTCCTCCAGCAACAATACCCTGAAAGAGAACAATGTAACCTCGAACACCCAGTTCGGCATTTACCTGGGCCTATCTGATAACAATACCATAAAAGACAATAACGCCACCTCGAACACCTATGACATTGCGCTCCTGTCCTCGAACAGCAATCTCATCTACTACCACCACCTGGAAGATACTGCTGTCCGCGTTTACGACGGCGGCAACAATACCTGGAATGTTGCACCAGTACCAAGTCCCCAGTAGCAAGTTTTTTAAACTCGAACAATAAATGAGTCCTTATGAGAAGCGATCTGGTCAAGAAAGGTACGGCAAGGACTCCCCACAGGAGTCTCTTCAAGGCGATGGGGATTACCGATGGAGAACTTGGAAAACCATTTATAGGTGTTGTCAATTCATGGAACGAGTTTGTACCTGGCCACATCCATCTCGGCAGGATAAGCGAAGCTGTCAAATCAGGTATAAGACACTCGGGCGGGACTCCTTTTGAATTTCACACCATTGCGATATGTGATGGTATTGCCATGGGACACGAAGGGATGAAATATTCACTGCCAAGCCGCGAGGTCATTGCAGATTCAATCGAACTGATGGTCCAGGCCCACAGGCTTGATGCCCTGGTCTTCATCCCCACATGCGATAAGATTGTTCCAGGACATATTATGGCTGCTGCAAGATTGGATATACCATCGATAATGGTCACAGGCGGTCCGATGTGCCCTGGATTTAACGGTGATGAATACATCGATTTAATATCTGTCTTCGAGGGCGTTGGCGCATACAAATCAGGTCAAATCACCAAAAAACAGCTTGAAGACCTGGAGAACCGTGCATGTCCAGGACCAGGGTCGTGTGCAGGACTTTTTACTGCAAATACGATGGCATGTATTACAGAGGCGCTTGGAATGAGCCTTCCTGGATGCGCCACAGCCCATGCAGTTGATGCGATGAAGATAAGGATAGCAAAGATGTCTGGAGAGATGATTCTCAGACTCCTGGAGATGAACCTCACGCCCAGAAAGATCATGACCCGGGATGCAATTGAAAATGCAGTGAGAATAGATATGGCGATAGGCGGTTCTACCAATACTGTTTTACACCTCCCGGCAATAGCAAACGAACTGGGGATTGCACTCGATCTTGATACATTCGACAGGATCAGCAGGGATACCCCGCATCTTGCAAGCCTGAGGCCCGGCGGGAAACACGTCATGCTGGACTTTGACAGGGCAGGTGGTGTGCCGGCTGTAATGGACAGACTGAAAAAGTACCTGAACACGGAATGCCTGACCGTTACAGGTAAAACACTAAAAGAGAACATGAAAGAGTTCAGGATAAGCAACCCTAAAAAGAACCAGGAGGTCATCAGGACAGTAGATAACCCGTATCATAAAGAGGGTGGTATTGCCGTCCTCTATGGGTCACTTGCACCGGGAGGCTGTGTTGTCAAACAGACCGCGGTTGATAAAGACATGCTGACCCACAAAGGTCCTGCAAGGGTCTTTGATAGTGAAGAAGAGGCAAACAGGGCGATTGTTGCCGGAAAGATTGAAAAAGGAGATGTTATTGTAATCAGATACGAAGGGCCAAAAGGCGGCCCTGGGATGAGGGAGATGCTCGAGGCAACCTCTGCAATAAGTGGTATGGGGCTTGACCGCTCAGTTGCTCTGATAACAGACGGGAGGTTCTCAGGCGGAACCAGAGGCCCTGCAATCGGGCATATCTCTCCTGAAGCAGCCGAAGGCGGACCGATTGCGCTGATTAAAGAAAAGGATATAATCAAACTCGATATCCCAGAAAGGAGGCTTGACCTCCTTGTATCCAGTGAAGAACTGGCCAGACGAAAGGAAGAGCTAAGAAAGTTCAAAGATAAAATTAATGTGGGATATCTGGCAAGATATACTAAATCCGTCAGTTCTGCCGACCGAGGAGCGATTTTCTATTCTTCATAGACATAGACATCGTTACCATAGAGGTCGGTTATATATCTCCTCTGCTCTTCAGTACTTTTCTTTCTGCTTTCCTCTATGACGATTATCTCACTGGGTTCCCGCTTTAAATCCTCAGTTATCCTGTATTTTTCCGGACTGAATTTCTTGATTTTAAAACCACAATTCCGGCAGACCAGGACAGTCTTTTTTTTGTTGTTCCGTGGTATCATGTAGCTTTTACATGAGGGACAAAATTCCATGTAAACCCCCCGCATTTTGATGTTAATACTCTTAAAAATAACATCTCAAAGATTTTCGAAATATATTTATGGACATATTGTATGGAACTTTTATGGAACTCCCGTGGGTATCTCTTATGGGTATCTCTTATAGGTATCCCTTATATCATATCGGCCTCAAATCGGCCTGGACTTGGAGATGTCGTGGTAGATGTCTGCAAGTTCTTTTGAATACTTTTCTGCGACAAGCCGTCCAAAATCCAGGGGGTCGTCTCTTGTGATGTCAGATAATCCCGAGGTATCGATATCTTCTGGCGTCCCTTCTGTAGATATATTCAGACCCAGGTGGATCTTGATTGAGCCTGGTGACACGGTGGCTATGCTCACAGAGAGCTTCCTGCCGCCGACAAACAGATCATCGCCCAGTCTTTCTATTCGTTCTGACCCTGTATCAATTCCGGTATCAGACTCACGCTCAAGGAGCTCTTTTACTACCGAACAAAGCAGTCTCTGTCTTAGATATCCCACCATCAAATTCGGAGGCTGGATGTCGAAATGCTCGACTATAAAGTGCAGGACATCGCTGCCTTTTATTGTTTTTTTGTTGATGATGTCCTCGATATCCACCATCTCACTGACATCCATCCCACCTCTAAATACCACGACAGAATCACCTGAAACCCCGAATCTTTCAAGCGCCCAGTTTGACCTGATCTCTTTTCCAGTGTAATCAATCCGTTCTTTTATTACCCTGATTTTAATC
>WAQR01000123.1 GCA_015520145.1 Candidatus Hydrothermarchaeota archaeon | reverse complement strand
GATAGAAATAGATATCCTGCCAGATCTGCAACGGAAGCTGCAACGAAAGGAAGATCTCAAAATAGAAGAAAGTTAAAGCGAAACTTAAAGCACTTAAAGCTTTTGAAATGCGCGTTGTCTTTTGCCAGTGATATGACTGTCCTTAAAACTGGTGTGAAAGATGTCGATGCAGCTCTTGTCTCTCTTGCCTCACAGGAAAATATCGTGTGTACAAACGATAAAGTTTTAAAGGAGAAGATAAGAAAAAAAGGCGCACCGGTAATATTCATGCGCCAGAAGAGATATCTGGCGGTTGATGGTTATATTAAATGATTATTAAATGATTAAATGAAATTAAATGAAAGATGGAATAATATATTAAAATGAATGTCAAATAGAATTCTAGTCAGGAGGAAATCTAATGGAAATCGCAGTTATGTCAATATTTGCAGGTATTGTTGCCATGGTATTTGCTGCATATCTTATAAGAGATGTCCTATCCCATGCTCCGGGGTCAGAGAAGATGGTCAAGATCTCCGATGCCACAAAAAAAGGGGCAATGGCATATCTCAACAGGCAGTACAAAACTATCGCAGTGTTTGCTGTTGTCATAACAGTTATTCTCTCTGTTGCAATCAACTGGCAGACAGGGATAAGTTTCCTTTTTGGTGCAGCCTTCTCTGCACTTGCAGGATATATTGGAATGAACACGTCGGTGCGGGCAAATGTCAGGACAGCGAACGCAGCAAAATCTGGCGGATTAAAAGATGCCCTCCCGCTCGCTTTTAGAGGAGGTGCAGTTACCGGGATGGCGGTCGTCGGGCTTGCAATACTTGGAGTCAGCCTGTTTTATTATCTGTTCAAAGACCCTGTCCTGGTTATGGGATTCGGATTTGGAGGGAGCCTGATAAGCCTTTTTGCAAGGGTTGGCGGTGGGATATATACAAAAGCAGCAGATGTCGGAGCAGACCTTGTAGGTAAGGTCGAGGCAGGTATCCCGGAAGACGACCCCAGAAACCCCGCGGTTATAGCCGACAACGTGGGTGACAATGTCGGCGACTGTGCTGGTATGGGTGCAGACCTGTTCGAGACCTATGCAGTGACGGCTATTGGTGCAATGCTTCTTGGCAATGTGTTAATTGGACCTGGAAAGGCTGTGACCTATCCGCTCGCTTTAGGAACTGCTGCGATTGTTGCGTCTATTATAGGTGTGCTTTTTGTAAGATACAGTTCTGGAGGGATTATGGCCACTTTGTATAGAGGAGTTATTGCAGCAGGTGTTGTTGCAGCAGTACTGTTCTATTTCATTACCAGAAACATGTTCCCAACCGAGATTATCGATGTCTCAGGCCTTAGTATCAGGTATATTGACCTGTATCTGTCCACTCTGGTGGGACTTGGTATAACTATAGCAATGATCGTCTTTACAGAATACTATACTTCTACAAAATACTCTCCTGTCCTGAGTATTGCAAAGGCATCTCAGACTGGAGCTGCAACCAATATAATAACCGGGCTTGCTGTTGGATATAAAAGTACAGCACTTCCTGTCCTCGCAGTTGTTGCAGGGATACTGATATCCTACCATTTTGCAGGACTTTACGGTATTGCTATCGCGGCAATGGCCATGCTGTCTGTAACAGGGATGATTGTTGCACTTGACTCGTTTGGTCCTATAACAGACAATGCAGGCGGTATCGCAGAGATGGCTGACCTCGACCCGTCTACCAGAGAGGTTACAGATGCACTTGATGCTGTCGGGAATACGACAAAGGCTGTTACAAAGGGATATGCCATTGCAAGTGCGGGACTCGCTGCCCTGGCACTGTTTGCAGCTTATGTCCAGGAACTTGGACAATTTGGCGGACCTGCTGTAAGTGAATTTCTGCTAAACCGTCCTGATGTGATTGCAGGACTTTTAATCGGGGGTCTTATACCTGTCCTTTTCGCTGCAATCGCAATCGAGGCAGTCGGCGCTACTGCGTTCAAGGTGGTGGAAGAGGTCAGGAGACAGTTTAGAGAGATCCCCGGGATTATGGAACGAAAGGCAGACCCGGATTATGCAAGATGTGTTGACATTGTGACACTTGGCGCATTAAAGAAGATGTCCCTGCCAGGGCTGCTTGCGGTTGTATCACCTATTGCAGTGGGATTTATTCTAGGCCCGGTGGCGCTTGGAGGACTGCTTATTGGCAGCATCATTTCCGGCATACTTCTCGCGCTGACCATGGCAAACGGCGGCGGTGCATGGGATAATGCCAAAAAATACATCGAAGACGGGAACTTTGGTGGAAAGGGTTCTGATACTCACAAAGCTGCGGTGGTAGGAGATACAGTCGGAGACCCTTACAAGGACACCGCAGGCCCGGCGATAAATCCGCTGATAAAGGTCATGAACACGATTGCGGTCATATTTGTACCGTTATTCATCTGACAGCCAACCACCATCTATCTAACTAACCCAGGTAATAGAAATAAGGAGAGGATCGAAACGTACAGGTCAGTTGTATTGGAAGATTTGATAAGGGTTCCCCCTGAAAGGTTTGGAGAGCCGCTAGAAAAGGTAATAGAGGACATCTTAAAAGTTGGATATGATTATAAGGGCAGGAGGGAAGGAGGGTATGAAGGAAAACTCGATAAAGATCTTGGTGTAGTGCTGGCAATAACTGAAATCAGGGAAATCAAAGACGGTACGGTAATCGCAGGCGACGGTGCGGCATATCACAATACCATATTCTCAGCACTCGTATTCAAGCCGGACCTCCATGAGATTCTGGACGGCGAAGTTGTCGAGATAGTGGAATTTGGCGCGTTTGTCAGATTTGGCCCGCTGGACGGGCTTATTCATGTCTCACAGATAACAGACGATTTTATTATCCATGATAAGAAACGTGGCGCACTTATTGGAAAGGAGAGTAACAGGACACTTGAAGTAGGCGATAAAGTAAGAGCGAGAGTAGTGGCAGTCAGTATGAACCCGGATAAGATAAAAGAGAGCAAGATAAATCTAACAATGAGGCAACTGGGTCTTGGAAAATTTGAATGGATTGAAGAGTCCAAGAAGAAAAAACAGAAAAAATCCAAAAAGTCCAAAAAAACAGGGAAAGAACGAGAAAAAGAGAAACCTAAAGGAAAAAAGGGAACAGAGCCAAAAAAAGAAGATAAGAAAGAAGATAAGAAAGAGGCGAAAAAATGAAGGAGAAGGCATGTAAGGAATGCAGCAGGTTAACTGAGAGTGATGTCTGCGCTGTTTGCAAGGCCCCTACATCACATGAATGGCTCGGTTATGTCAGCATAATTGATCCTGAACGATCAGAAGTTGCTGGAAAACTGAACATAAAGATGAAAGGCAGATATGCTTTGAGGGTCAGATGATGGAAGATATAAAACTCCCTGAAGAGTTTCGAAGGGTCTTTAAAAAACCTTTTGGTGAAGTTTTTAAGGGTGAGGGACTAAAACCGGCAGAGGAGGTTAAGAAAAGACTAGATAGGGAGAGGGTCATTGTGGTCGGGGATGTGACGCTCAAAAATATCCTTGCGGTAGGGATAATGCCAAGCCTTTCGATAGTGGATATGAAAACAAAACGTAAAAAAGGAGAGGGAACTTTTGACATAACCAGGCTTGGTTTTGAGCCTGACCAGGCAGATAGTTTAAACGTGATAAAGGTAAAAAACCCGCCCGGGACAATAAGTAAATCACTCTGGGAAAATATCCACGAACATATCGAAAAGGACGGTTCAATCATCCTTGTTGACGGTGAGGAAGACCTGGCAGTTCTTCCGTGTATACTTGAGGCAGACTGGAATTCTGTGATTTTGTACGGCCAGCCGGATGTTGGAATCATATTTGTCAGAGTTACTGAAGAGACGAAGGTGGATGCAGGTACTATCCTGAAAATGATAACAGCTCATTGCCGGGGCCGGGATATGCCAGGCTGACCAGGCGACCAGGCTAATTTTATTATTTTGTCCTGACGCGGTTCACCGCACACAGCACACATTACCACACGTATTACCACACGTTCATACCAAGCAGTAAAATAGCAATAAGTACCATAAATGCCCATATCCCGATATTCCAGCCAATAACCTTCGAGCCGTCAAGTGGCGGGAACGGGAGTAAATTGAAGAGTGCCAGGAATGCATTTACAAGCAATCCAATCCTCCCAAGGAGCCCGAGAACACCGCCGGACGGTATCAAGAACTGGAAGATTACGGCAAGCGCCAGGTTTGTCGCAGGTCCTGCAGCAGATATAATACCGTTCTCTCTTCTGGATATGGAATAATAGCCACACTGGATATATACTGCCCCTGGTGCTGCAAAGATTATATGTAACGGCGAGACTGCAAGTAGAAACGCAATTATAAGTCCGGTCTCCCACATCCTGTATTCTGCAAAACACCCGAACCTCTGAGCGGTTATCTTGTGTGCGAGTTCATGAAATACAAACCCTGCACCTACTGCAATCATCATAATAACAAACAGGATAAAAAAGTCGGGTATCAGGCCTCTCCGTATCCAGGCAAAGCTGAACCCAATAACCACTGCCGATATCGCAAGTTCTTTCAATTCATTTTTACTAAATGTGAATTCCATTTCATTCTCCTGCACTTACATCGATAACGTCGTGTTCGCCGTAACTGCCATAATATAAAATG
>WAQR01000122.1 GCA_015520145.1 Candidatus Hydrothermarchaeota archaeon | reverse complement strand
CGAAACCCTTTTTACCTCCAGGTAGTCCGCGGTCATGCCCCCAGTTTTCAGCATCTCCATGGTAATCCCGGGCATGGAGGCGATTCTGGCGCCCCTCTTTGCCGCATGCCTTCTCGCATCTGTGTGTGTCAGGGACATCGTCGTCGGCATTATGACCACGTCCACATTTTTCATCGCTTCAGAGACTGCTTCAGGCGGCTCCTGTGCATGGTGCGTTCTTGGCGCCATCTTCATCAGGATGACCTCGTCACTGAGCTTTACCGCGGCCTTTTCCAGTTCCCATGCTATCTCAAGCTTGTTGTCGTCTGTGACTATCAGCACGGTATCGGTCTTTTTTATGCCAAGACAGGTTTTGAGAAGGTTTTCCATGGTCTGATATTTTGATATCTTTTTTATTTTAATTCTTTCCATTCGTTTATGTCTTTTCCCCTGTGTGTTATCCCTTGGGAAAAGATTTTAAGCAGAAAGCATGAACTAAGACCTCTTATGATAATCGATTTGCATATCCATACTTATGCCGGTTCGTCGTGTTCTGTGCTCCCTCCAGACGAACTTATAATGAGGGCAAAAGAACTTGGGCTGGACGGAGTCTGTGTAACAGAACATAATAATTTTATTGGAAAACGGTTCACAGGAAGATATGACGACCTTGTGGTCTTCTCAGGTGTTGAGATAAGGAGTATTGAAGGGGATATACTTGTATATGGTCTTGATGAGATACCTTTTGGCAGCGCCCAGGAAATAATCGACAGTTCTAAAGAACAGGGAGCAGCAGTGTTTATTGCCCATCCTTTTAGATCCCCTCCATTTATCAGTATAGGGGATGCAATTTACAGACTTAAAGACTTTGATGGGATTGAGATACTTAATGGGAACTGTACAAAAGAGGAGAACCAGGAAGCACAAAATGCGATGAAGTCCCTGCACTGCCTTGGTATCGGTGGGAGTGATGCCCATGCTACAGGGTCAGTCGGGAAATATGTAACAGAATTTGACGAGGTAATCGAGTCAGAAGATGACTTTGTAGAGTGTCTTCTAAAAGGAGAATATAGTGTGAAAAACATTATATTTAAAACAGACAAATTATATCCATGATTGAATCCATGGCATTCATCCAGGACTTTGCAGTTGTCCTGATATTTGCCTTTGTCATAACCCTGCTATTCACAAAATTCAAGCAACCGCCTGTCCTGGGTTACCTTGCAGCAGGCATTGTAATCGGCCCATATGCACTCGGGCTCATATCTGACCAGGGGACAGTCAACGTATTTGCAGAACTCGGCATTATCCTCCTGCTATTCTCAACAGGCCTGGATTTCAATCTAAAAAAGTTCAAAAAAGTAGGTGGGACAGCCATTGGTATCGGAACCATTGAAATGATCCTGATGATTGGCATCGGAAACGCCACAGGCAGAATCCTTGGATGGTCATACACCGAATCACTGTTCCTTGGAGGGGTCATTGCAATCAGCAGTACTGCAATTATCCTGAAAATCCTTGCAGACATGAGGACAATAAAAAAAGAATATGCCAACATCATCCTGGGCGTCCTCATAATAGAGGATGTAGGGGCAATCGTACTCCTGACCCTCTTTGGGAGTCTCGGCATGGCACAGGGGACACTCTTGGAAAATATCCTGACCATACTTACAAAGATCTTCATATTCTTCACAGTCACACTCGTATTCGGGCTGAGATTCATCCCGAGACTGATAATGCGGGTGGGTGAGACCTCAACCCCTGAAGTGCTCCTTCTAACCTCCCTTGGGCTGTGTTTTGCACTTGCATCATTCTCAGGTTATCTTGGATTCTCTGTTGCGCTTGGAGCATACATGATGGGCACAATAATCTCAGAATCAAGAAACTGGAGAGACGTAAAGAGGCTCACTGAGCCTGTCAGGGATGTGTTCGCCTCGATGTTCTTTATAAGTGTGGGGATGCTGGTAAACATCGGTGCAATAGAAGGGCTTTTTTTCCAGATAATATTTATATCCGTCATCGCAATCGTAGGGAAGGTGGGGCTTATAAGCCTGACCACCTACTTTGCGGGATATAAGGGCCTGACCGCACTCAGCGCCGGGCTTGGTATGATACCCCGTGGGGAGTTCTCATTTGTCATTGCAAAACTTGGTCTAGACAAAGGGGTTGTAAGCCAGGACTTCTTCCTGATAACGGTAGCAATATCCATACTCACAGCGACCATAACGCCGCAGGCACTAAATTTTGCTAAGACCCTTACCAATATCTTTGATGAAAGAACCCCTGTACAGGTAAAAAGCTTTTTTAAATATTTCTATACCTGGACAAGTTCAATTGAAGACGAAATACGCCATCACGAAGAAATGCTCAAAGAATTAAAAGAGTACCTCAAAAAGATATGGATAAACACCCTGATTATCACAATCCTGATCATAGCCACATACATAGTAAAAGACTCTATCCCGCCGTCGTCCTCGACGATTATACGCGATATCTTTTTGTATTTTGGCTATACATCTCCTCAATGGATTGAATGGATAGATATCTGGACACTTACATTGCTCACAGCAGGTGTCCTCTCTCTACCCCCGATTTATTTCATCTTCAAGAATATCCAGAATATCATAGATCTCTCTATTACGATTGCCACTATCAGATTCAAGATGCTGGAAAAAGACACAGTAAGGAACACCATCAGAAACGTTGCCTATATCCTGATCATCCTCCTGTTTGCCATCACCATACTCCCTCTGATAATCACCAAACTGGTAGGTCACGGGACAATACTCAACTTTGTACTCCTGACGATTATCATAGTCTCGGGTTACTTATTCTGGAAGACGATTAACAGATTCCATGCCAGACTGGACGAGATGATAGAGGAGACCCTGTTTGCAGGTGGGGCAACCTATCCGGAGACCAGGGAACATATAATCGAGAGCATCAAGGAAGACAGGAACATAGGACTTGAGAAGATATACATAAAAAAGGGGTCGCCTGTTATCGGGAAAAATCTTAAAACTCTCGATCTTAGAAATGTTGCAGGTATCACAGTCCTTATAATCGAGAGGGGTAGCGAGACCTTCCGCAATCCGAGGTCCACAGTGGTACTAAAAGAGGGCGATGTCCTCACCGTGATGGGTACAGAGGAGGAGAGGGACATGGCAAAGGATATTCTATCAGGGCATCAAGGAAAGCGTTCAAGGCATTCAAAGGGGTTAAGTTCAGGCGAGAAGACGCTTGGGCGGCGAAGCGAGAGGTGAACCTGGTAAACCCCCGCGGTGGGGAACCTGAACTACTCGTTACGCCCTAGCAAGTGCGTCTATCATCGCCACTATCTGCTGCCGCTCGAAGTTTCGTGGAACGATTGCGCCATTTGGGCAGACTGATGCACATGTCCCGCATCCTTTACAAACTGCCTCATTTACAGATGAGACATACTTGCCATCCTCGGTCTTTATAATGGATATCGCCTCAAATGGGCAGACCTCAACACATCTCCCGCATCCGATACAGTAGCCTTTATCGACGGTGGACGTGATTGCCTCGGTCTCAATAACTCCTTTTGACAACATTGAACATACCTTGGAGGCAACTCCTGCTGCCTGGGCCACTATTCCAGAGAGTTCCTTAGGCCCCTGGCAGTCGCCGCAGAGGAACATACCCTCCGACGTGAACTCCAGCGGTCTAAGTTTTGCATGCGCTTCCATAAAGAAGCCATCCTGACTCCTTGGCACTTTCAGGATCTTCTGTAGCTCCTCGATATCATCACGCGGTATCCGCGGGGTGGTCAGTGTGACATGATCTGCTTCTATCTCAATCTCTGCCTGAAGGAGGACGTCATAGACCTTCACAATCAGTTTCCCGTCTTTTTCCACCACTTTTGGGGGTTTCTCGTTTGTGTATCTGATATATTTCACACCGAGTTCTTCTTGAGACTTTTTATAATAATTCTCGTATTTTCCAAAGGTCATCATATCTCTGTACAGGACAATTACTTTGCTATCCGGCCTCTTTTCCTTTAGGAGGATTGCGTTTTTAATTGTCTCGTTACAGCACCGCCTCGAACACGAAGGTCTGGATGTATCCCTTGCACCGACACACTGGATCATCACCACGGTTCGATAATCAAGCTCACTTTTGAGCTTTTCCTCCAGTTCCACAGGTGTCATGACATTCGGGTTTTTTCCATAGAGATATTTCCCTTCAGGTTTCAGTTCTTCGCTTCCAGTAGCAACGACGATTGACCCTGTCGATATCTTCTTGGTCTCTTTACCCTCAACATCCCGGATTGTCACTTCAAAATTGCCTGCAAACCCTTCACTCTCGGAAACTGTGGAGTTTAGATGTATTGTAATATTTGGATTCTTTTTCACGCTCTCAATCAGCGGATCAATGACTTCTTCTGGCCTGCTGCCCTCGAATGAGATGGTATTCAGCTGCCCTGTGACACCACCAAGCCTGTCTGTTTTCTCGACAAGGTCGACCTTGAACCCCTGTTCTGCAATCTTCTCTGCCGCGGTCAGTCCCGCAAGACCCCCGCCTATTACCAGCCCCGCCTGAATCACGTCCACAGTCGAGCTGTAGAGGGGTTTTAAGAGTCTGGACTTTGCAACCGCCATCTCCACAAGGTCTCTTGCTTTCTCTGTCGCCTTTTCAGGTTCTTTCATGTGCACCCATGAACACTGGTCTCTGATGTTTGCCATCTCGAAAAGATACGGGTTGAGTCCCGCCTTTCTGCATGTATCCCTGAAAAGTGCTTCGTGGGTCCTCGGTG
>WAQR01000121.1 GCA_015520145.1 Candidatus Hydrothermarchaeota archaeon | reverse complement strand
CTCAATGCCTAACACACAAAGCCTAACACGAGCAAACATTTATTAAGGTTATATCTAGTAAGATATCTTTTGTGTTGATGATACAAAATGACTCTCGAAATGCTCTCAGACTCACTGACAAAGATTGTAAAAAAGATCACGTTTGCATCTCTTATTGATGAAAAACTGATAAAAGAAGTTGTAAAAGATATACAGAGGGCACTCCTAACCTCGGATGTAAATGTAAAGCTGGTAATGGATCTCTCAAAGACGGTTGAAGACAGGGCTTTAAAAGAGAAGCCAAAACCGGGGCTTTCAAAAAAAGAGCATATTTTAAGGATAGTCTATGAAGAGCTCGTAGCCCTTCTAGGAGAAAAGGAAGAGTTTCTGCCAGCAGCTGGATCCAGGATCATGATGGTCGGCCTCCAGGGTTCAGGGAAGACCACAACCATTGTGAAACTATCGAAATTTCTGCAAAAAAGAGGGCTTCGACCCTATGTAATCGCCGCGGATACAAAAAGGCCCGCGGCATATGAGCAGCTTGTCCAGTTATCAGAACCCTTAAACCTTGCAGTTTACGGCGAGCCGGAAAACAAAAATCCAATCGAAATATTGAAAAAAGGGCTTCAGGGTGCGAAAAAGACCGACGTTATCATCCTGGATACCGCAGGTAGACACAGTTCAGAGAAGGAGCTCTTTGAAGAGATGAAAGAGATCCTGGAAGTGTTTAAACCAGACGAACGCCTCCTGGTAATCGACTCCAGCATCGGCCAGCAGGCAGGTGTCCAGGCACAGGCATTCCACGAAGCAGTGGGAATAACCGGGGTGATCCTCACAAAACTTGACGGCTCTGCGAAAGGAGGTGGCGCGCTGTCTGCCGTGGCCAGGACGTCCTCTCCTATAAGGTTCATCGGTACAGGTGAGAAGATAGCTGATCTTGAACCCTTTGACCCCGACAGATTCATCTCCAGGATACTCGGGATGGGAGACCTCAAAACATTGATGGAAAAGGCAAGAGAACTTGACGAACTCGGTAAAGACCAGATGGAAAATATACTTAAAGGAGAATTTACCCTCGTCGACCTGCAAAACCAGATCCTGGCATTGAGAAAGATGGGCCCTATAGGCAGCATCATGAAGATGATACCCGGTATCGGGATGTCCCTGCCAAAAGAAGCCTCGCAGGTTACCGAGGAGAAGATGGACAAATTTATGACAATCATGAACTCCATGACCGCGGAAGAGAAGAATAAACCGAAAATAATAAACTCTTCAAGGATAAGGAGGATTGCCAGGGGTTCTGGTACTAAGACAGAAGAGATTAAAGAACTCATGACGTATTACAATACGATGAAACGGGCATTGAAGGCCATGATGAAGGGGCGGTTTGGAAAAGGGCCGCTGGCAAGGATGATGCGCGGTTTTAGATGATTTAGATGATTTTAGACGATTTTAGGCGATTATACCGACACCCTTCCAGCCTGACTCAGTTGTACTCCCGCCAGGTAAACTTGCATTTGGTACACCTAAAGAACCTGGTCTCGGCTTCGTCCGCCTTCCTCGTCTGGAGAAGCCACCATTCTGCCTCCATATTACCGCACCTCGAACACTTTACCCTGGTGGTCGGGAGTGTTTTGATCTCCTCATCCACAATTAAAAGTTTATCTTCTTCTTTCTTCTGCTCGGTCTTTATTCTGTACTCGTCTTTGTTTAATATTTCTTTTTTACTCTTACATCCTGTACAGACAAGTTTCTTGCCTTTAGGGAGCATCAAACTCCCGCATTTTTCACAAAACATTTTCCATCTCCAGTTATATCCTCTAGATACTCGTTTATTATCCTGAAATGGTCGAATGCCAGATTGTCTGTGTTTATCTCCTCGATATCAACAAATACAGCCTCTTCTGCATCGTCTCCGCCCTTCTCCTTTCCCTCGCCTATTACAGTTGCAGTATAGCAGATAGATATCACATGTCCACGGGGATCCCTTTCTGGATTAGAATAAACGCCAAGCAGCCCTTCTATCTCAATATCCACGGCTGTCTCCTCTTTTACCTCTCTTATAATCGCCTCTTTTGTTGTTTCTCCACATTCGACAAAACCCCCTGGAAGGGCAAACTTCCCTTTAAACGGACCTCTTTTTCTCTTTATAAGGAGTATCCTATTACCTTTCCTGACCACTGCGTCTACTGCTACGGCAGGCGCCTTGTGACCATCACAGATACAAAAACACTCCGTCATCCTGTCACCAGCAGTACCACTATTATCACCTGCATCACTATCACCATTATCACTTTTATCGTCTGTATCGGTTGAATAACTGTCTCCGATAAATTTTAAAAGTGCGGCAAACGCCTGGATAGACGCGTCTCTAATCTCTCTGGCATCTCTACGGGTATTTGAACCCTCGGGGCATTTGAGATTCTCTGCAAGATTCTCTGCAAGGATCACCACACAGGCCTCCAGCGTTATCCTGTTTTTTATCCATGCATCAAAGATCAATGCCTCAACGACATCGCCCATCTCTGACCTGTCAACCCTTTTACCTGCAAGTTCTCTAAGATTTGATGCTGCCAGGGCCTTTGATAGAACATAGTTTGGTGCACGTTTCCCGACAGGTCTTTTTAATGTATTTGACAAAGCAAGTGAGTATATCAGATTAACAAGACTATCACCTATGCCCGAGAGTTCCCTAAAATCTTTAACCTCGAACTCAAGCATCAACTTGCCTCTTTTTTGATACTGGAAAATATCTTTGCCATGTCGTTTAGGGATTCTTTTAATAGGGATCTCGGAACACTTTCTTCGCCAAAATCCAGCCCGGCTGCTGCAGCGACATATTTTTCCAGAGTGCTTTTGGATATCTTTACCTTTTTGGAGAGCCGTTCCAGATCTGCCTTTAAAAGACTGTTGGCAGTTTTGATACCTGCCTCTTTTAACTGTTTTTCTTTTGCAGGTCCAATCCCTTTGACATCTGTTAGCGGGACGTGTTTTACAGCGGCTTTGGATCTGGCAGCGATTTCATCCCTGGCTCTAAGATAGACAACCGGGTTTGATACGAGGGGATGTTCTATCTTGTACGATGCATGTTTTATATTCTCATTGGTATTCAATACATGGACAAGTGCATTGCAAAATGTGTGGCCCTCTCCGACTATCTCGATTTCCATGTCTGTGTTGGTCTCTTTTATTATCCTGACTTCGGAGGGTAAAATCCGAAAATCATCCTGATCCTGCCCGTCTTGACTTTTAGTTGAACTCATCCCTACACCAGCCCTTTGCCATAATCTTTTGCAAGCCTTCTGAATTCCACCCTGCCGCATTCCCGGCATTTGAGTTTTCTGCCGTCCAGTACTAACGGCTTGTTACACCTGTAACAAAATGCCTTTATTACCCCAAGCTCCTTGCCCACCATTGTAAGTTGAATCGGGCTCCTGTTTGCATTCAAGACCCTTGCATAAATAACATCCCCTGGGCTAAGCTCTCTTGACAGTTCTTCGACATAGCTGTTCCTCACATTGGATATGTGGATGCTGCCTGAAAGATTTCCTGGCAGGCCCCTCTCCACGCCTTTTGTCTTTAGTATGTCGACAATGGCGACCTGCTGTTTTACATCGAAGATCTTTCCGATTATTATGTCGCCCTCTTTGGGGACTGTGGGTACACTTGTCCTCGGCAGTACAGAGATCTTCCTCTCGTTCATGTCGATCTTCATAATCCCTGTTGTTGACGCATAGACCGTACCATCCTCTTCATGCGTGCCTTCTCCCGGGATGTACTCCTCACTAAATCCAAGTTCAAAACCTGGTAAAACGAAATCACCACTTTTTGCCATCTTTCCTCACCTCTTGTTCTCCTCATACAGTTTTGATTCTGTAAATATCAACGTTTATCTTCTTTTTATATTTTTTGTGGAATCTCTGGGTACGTGAGAGTGAAAATTCAACCTCCTTCAAATCCGTTATGCTTCCACCAATTTTTTCGATATATTTTTTTATAAATTCACGTGCCTCGCGTTTGTGCATTGTATAGATTATTTTTCCTGCCCTTACCGCAGTCTTTAAAAAAGACCTGTCTGCCTTTCTGTTATGGACTCCAAAGGGCGGGTTCTGGAATACTGTATCTGCCTTTATATTTATATCTTTTACGTCTGCTTTTATCCATTTGATGTCAACGTCAAGAATTTTGGAATTCTCTTTGGCGATTTTGAGAGTGTCTTCATCTTTATCAATGCCTGTTACCTCTTTTGCCCTGAGTAATGCACATCCGATGGCAAATATACCTGTCCCGCACCCGAGGTCAATGACCGTCCTGCCTTCTATATCGCCTTTGAGATAGGCGGTATACAGGATTTCAGCAGCAATGTCTGCGGGTGTTACATACTGTTCCAGCAAGACATCCGGGGTATTGAAGGGTTTAAGTTGCTGTAACAATATCTCAAGTTTCTTTTTTGTCATGGGTGGTTGATGTCTCCTTCATCGTCCATGAAATCCATGAAAAACACTTGTTGTTTTATATTTTATTTATTATTTGTATCTGGATTTTGTATAAATGGACTTTGTATGAACTTTGCTATAAATCTGCTCCTGACAATCAAAATATTTATAGGTGTACTGCATGATTATCACCAAGCGGGTGATAAAATTACTGATAGGATTACATTTCCGGGGGTGGTATACCACCTGAAGAAGAAGCTTAAGATTATCTCTGTTATCATTATCCTAGGCTTTGCTGCAATGTGGTTTGTTTCTGATTTTGTGATTTTCAGGATAAAGTCAGACCTCCTGCCAACCGGGGGCGGCGGCACAGAAATAATACCCATGGAGAACGTTGTCTCAATAAATGAGTCCTATATTGTTGTAAAGAGGGGTGCAGAACTTATTGCAACATCGCCCATGGAGTATGTGATGATAAAGTTACAGATTGCATTTATTTTAAGTATCCTGGTTGCGCTGCCGATTGTGGCTTTTCTGATTGTTAGGAAATTTAATGTGAGGCTCAGGAAGAATATAATCTGGGTTCTGTGTGCGGTAATCCTCTTTCTTCTTGGGTTCTCGTTTACCTATCTTTTACTCCTCCCTACAGCGATTGAGATATTAACCTCCTTTGCAACCCAGGCAGGAGTTACTCCATTTTATTCAGTCAGCCAATTTGCAACCTTTGCTGTGTTGACAACGGTCATATTCAGCCTTGTCTTTGAACTGCCGTTAGTGGTTTCCTGGCTTGCTATAAACGGGGTTGTCTCTATCACAACATTAAAAAGCCGCAGGAAACATGTCTATGTCAGTATATTCATTCTCACAGCAATAATAACCGCTGATCCGACCCCATTTAGCCAGATACTTTTATCTATCCCTCTTATAATTCTGTATGAAATCAGCATACTGTCTGCCAGATTATTTGGAAAAAACTAGATTTTAGGAAATCCTAAGTTTCCATCGTCCTTCCTGAAGGGCGTTTTGGAGTCTCTCTACCTTTGTACTGTCCAGATTGTACTTCTGGAGTATCGGCAGCTCCTGTTTCTGTATCAGAATATTTATCAGTTCATTCACTCTTATCTTGATTTTCATCTCACCTATCCTCGTAAACCTATCATCGTAATTATGAAAAAAACGAGCATCAACCAGCTCCTGGTTTCCTCTTTTCTCCTTTTATTAATTATTAACGATTTAAAATTTTTATGTATGCCAGAACTTTTTAGAACCCCGAGGATAACCTGGATGACCTAACCGCGTCACTGTTCCCTGATTACCTCTTTCAATCTCTTTTTATCAAATCCGACAAGTATTTCAGTCCCGCCGTCTGATCTCGTT